>JBBRUM010000001.1:0-34376 GCA_038247815.1 Tepidisphaerales bacterium
AGCTTCTACATTCCAACCACGCCCGACACGCTGTGCGGCGCCTGGATCGCCATCGACGACGTCGACGAGTACAATGGCGCGATGTGGTTCGCCAAGGGCAGCGGCCACGAGCCGGTGTACCCCCCTTGCCCGGAAGTCGGCTATGGGTTCGGCGACAAACTCATCGGCGACATCCAGTACATCAAGGGCGTATCCGACGACCGCGACGAGCACAACCATCTCTCCCCCATCGCCGCCAACTACGACCAGTTGCTCGCCACGATGAGTGCCGGCGACGTCGCATTCTTCAACGGCCACGTCCTTCACCGCAGCAAACGCAATATCACCAAGGACCGCTTCCGCCGGAGCTTCGTCGGGCACTATTGCAACGCCCGATCGTTTACGCAGTGGGGCGCTGACACGCAAGCCGGCAACGACCCCCACGCCGCGCCCACAATCGACGCCGTGACCAAATCGACCAACGCCAGCCACATCCTCGCCCGCGGCGACACCCACCTCCCCTTCGCCCTCCCCCGATTCGGTACCCCCTGCGCCGCGTACCTCTCCCAAGCCGAACGCGCCAAACGCTGGGAATACGTCGCCCGAATGATCGCCCAAACGGGCAACGGCCTCATGGGCTGCGCCATCGCCGACCCCACCGTAAAGCATGACCACGACGACGAGCCGAAAAGGGCGGGGTACTGAGGCTCGGTCGTTGACTCGGTCTACGCAACGGGGCACAGAGAGGGCAGAGGGCCGCGCCTACAGAGAAGGCGCGAGAGACAAATGCGAGTTCGGAAAAGCCAGGTCAGAGGTTCTTCTGACACACGCAACTCGCCGTTGCTCTCCCCGCCTCGGTGAGCGAAGCCCTCCGCCTTCTCTGTGCCCCGTCGCCCCCCACGCTCGGAGGCTCCCACAAACGCACCCGCGTGATATACTCCCGACATGATTCGCAAATGCGTCAGCCACAAAGTGTTGGTGGGACTCGAGATCCACGTTCAGCTCGCCACCAAGAGCAAGATGTTCACCGGGGCACTCAACGGGTTCGGCGGCGAGCCGAACTCGCAGGTCGACGAGGTCGTGCTCGGCTTGCCGGGGGTGTTGCCGGTGATGAACAAGAAGGCGGTCGAGTTTTCGATGATGGTGGGGCTAGCCCTGGGCTGCGAGATCGCCAAGCACACCAAATGGGACAGGAAGAGCTACTACTACCCCGATTTGCCGAAGAACTACCAGATTTCGCAGTATGACCTGCCGCTGTGCTTCGGGGGCCGGTTCGGCTTGGAGACGGAGGACGGGGTGAGGGAGATCCGCATCCGCCGCGCTCACCTTGAGGAAGACGCCGGAAAGCTCATGCACGAAGCCCCCGGCGGCTATCACATCGACTACTCCATCGTCGATCTCAACCGCGCCGGCACCCCCCTGCTCGAGATTGTCACCGAGCCGGACTTCGACTCGCCCAAAACCGTTTCCGCCTTCGCTCAGGAGCTCCAGAAGCTTGTGCAGTTTCTCGGCGTTTCCGAGGGCCAAATGCAAATGGGCCACATGCGATTCGAGCCGAACATCAACGTCCACATCACCGATCAGGACGGCAAAGTCCACAAAACCGCGATCACCGAAATCAAGAACCTCAACAGCTTCAGCGTGCTGGAGAAGGCGACGGCGTACGAGGTCGTGCGGCAGATCGCACAATGGGAGCAAACCGGCGACCTCGGCCGCAAGAGCACCTACGGCTGGGACGACGCCAAACAAGTCACCGTCCACCAACGCGACAAAGAAGAGGCCAACGACTACCGCTACTTCCCCGACCCCGACCTCGTTCCCGTCGAGGTCGGCGCGGAATGGCTTGCTGAGGTCAAAACGCGCGTCGGCGAACTCCCAGCCGCCCGTCGGCGAAGATACGTCGAGGTCCTCGGCCTTCCCCCGGCCGACGCCGTCATCCTCGCCGGAGACCGCGCCACCGGCGACTTCTACGAAGCCGCCCTCGCCGCCGGCGGCGAAGCCAAGCGCGTCAGCAACCTCATCCTCAGCCACGGCCGCCGCCTCGCCAACGAGAAAGCCCGCCCCCTCGCCGACATCGGCATCGCCGCCGCACGATTCGCCGACGTCGCAAAATTGGTTGACGCCGGCGCGATCACCGCCAGCAGCGCCGGCCCCCTCTTCGATAAACTCGCCCAAACAGACGCCAACCCCGCCGACCTCGCCCGGGAACTTGGCCTCGTCCTCAGCAACGACACCGCAGCCGTCGACACCGCCATCGACGCCCTCATCGCCGCCAACTCCAAACCCCTCCAAGACTTCCGCGGCGGCAAAGCCTCCGCCCTCGGTGCCCTCACCGGCATGGTGATGAAATCAGTCAGAGGCGCAAACCCGCAGGTGGTGCAGCAGAGGTTGAGGGAAAAGCTGGGCTGAGTCCGACCTAACCTTCGCCCCGTTCAAGGTGAGGCCGGCTAGAACAGCTTGAGGTAAGGCAAATCCGATCGCCCCATCAGCGCCGTGTCGATGGCCTGCGCCGCTTGGCGGCCCTCCGAAATCGCCCAGACGACCAGCGACTGCCCGCGGCGCATGTCCCCGGCGGCGAAGACATCAGGGACACTGGTGGCGTAGTTCGCCCCGACCGCGATGTTACCGCGTACGTCCAGCGCGAGACCCAGCTGCTCGACCATCCCCTCCTTCTCCGGCCCGGCGAATCCGATCGCCACAAGGCACAGGTCGCAGGGGATGTCGAACTCCGAATCCGGCGCCTCCACGGCCGTGCGACGGTCGAAGATGTTCTTGTACTCAAGCCGCGCGCAGCGGATCGCCTTCACGTTGCCGTGGCCGTCGTCGACGAAGTGCTTCGTGTGGATGGCCCACTCGCGGTTGCCGCCCTCCTCGTGCGCCGGCCAGGAATGCAGCTTCGCCGGCCAGTACGGCCAGGGGGCCATCTCAGCCGTGCGCTGCTCGGGCGGGCGGGGGTAAATATTGATCTGCGTCACCGAAGCCGCCTTCTGCCGGTGCGCGCTGCCCAGGCAGTCGGCTGCGGTGTCGCCGCCGCCGATGATCACGACGTTTTTCCCCTCGGCGTGGATGTGCTGTTGTTCGAAAATGACATCCCCGACGCTGCCGCCGAGGTTCTTCTTTGTCGGCTGGGGGAGATAGCTCATCGCCAGGTGAATGCCCTTGAGGTCCCTGCCGGGAATGTCGATGTCGCGCGCCTTGCACGCGCCGGCTGCCAGTAGAACCGCGTCAAATTCGCGTCGCAGTTCGTCGACCGGCACGTTCACCCCGATGTTCGCGTGGCACTTGAACGTGATCCCCTCGGCTTCCATGAGCTTGATCCGCCGGTCCACCGTGCGCTTGTCCATTTTGAAATCCGGGATGCCGTACAGAAGCAATCCGCCCGGCCGGTCAGACCTCTCGAACACGGTCACCAAATGCCCGGCCCGGTTGAGCTGCTGCGCAGCCGCCAAACCCGTTGGCCCCGAGCCCACCACCGCCACCTTCTTCCCCGTACGCGAAGCCGGCGGCCGCGCCACGATCCACCCCATCTCAAACCCCTTGTCCACGATCGCCTGCTCGATTGTTTTGATGGCCACCGGCTTGTCCGTGATCGCCAGTACGCACGCCTCCTCGCAGGGTGCCGGGCAGATCCGCCCCGTCCACTCCGGGAAGTTGTTCGTCGACAGCAGCGACTCCAGCGCCTCCCGCCACTGGCCCCGGTACACCAGGTCGTTCCAGTCCGGAATCTTGTTACCCAGGGGACACCCGTTGTTGCAAAAGGGGACGCCACAGTCCATGCACCGCGCGCCCTGCTCCTTCAGCGTCTTCTCCGACAGCGGAAGATACACCTCCTCCCAGTCGAGAATGCGCAGCCCCACCGGGCGCCTCTTCGCGGTCTCGCGGGAGTATTCCTTGAATCCAGTCGGCTTACCCATTATTCAATTCCTTCAACACCGCAGAAGAACGCAGATCAACGCAGATGGGGAAATCACGCTAAAAGTTACGGACAAATCGCTTCATTTCAACTTTCGGATTGGCAAAGTTCACCAGTAAACACACCTTGAGTCCGGACGCCTTCACGTAGTTGCAGCACTGGCCCGTGTGAACATCGTCGATGGCTTTTACAGTCTTGATCTTAACCAAGATCTCACCAGCTACCACAGGTTCCGCGAGATACTCGCCCATTGAAATCTCGTCATGGAAAATGTTGAACCTAGCCTGCTGTAACACCGCCAGACTCGCCTCTCGAAGTTCATCCGCCATCGAATTCTCGCACACTTTCTCCACAAAGCTGCACCCCAGCGTGTTGGACACCCTGAAGCTGCCCCCGACGATTGCTACCGTCAGCTCCGCCAATCTGCGTTCATCTGCGTGTATCTGCGGTTTCATTTCTTCTCCTAAACCCCGACCTTCAGCTGCCCGGCTTCTTTGGCCCTGCGTTCGACCTCCGCCTGCTTCTCCAGTACGCGGCGGTAATCTTTCGGCATGACCTTCACGAACCAGCGCGATTCCCGCTCGAATTCATCGAGGATGTTCCTAGCCAGTGTCGAACCCGTGAACCGGTAGTGGTTGTCCAGCAGGCGGCGGAGTGTGTGCTCGTCGTCGGGCTGGTCTGGCTTGTCGAGGTCGACCATTTCGAGGTTGCAGAGTTTCGAGAACATGCCCCGGTCGTCGTAGACGTACGCGATCCCGCCGGACATCCCGGCCGCGAAGTTCCGCCCCGTGCCGCCGAGGATCACCACGCGCCCGCCGGTCATGTATTCGCAGCCGTGGTCGCCGCACCCCTCGACCACCGCCGACGCGCCTGAGTTTCGCACGCAGAACCGCTCGCCCACCACCCCGCGCAGGTAAATCTCCCCCGACGTCGCGCCATACCCGATCACATTCCCCGCGATGATGTTCTCCTCCGGCCGGAACGTCGCCTCCCGCGCGGGATACACGATCACCCTTCCGCCCGAGAGACCCTTTCCCACATAGTCGTTCGCGTCGCCCTCAAGTTCGAGCGTCACCCCGCGCGCAAGAAACGCCCCGAACGACTGCCCCGCGTGGCCGAGGAACTTGAACCGGATCAGGTCCTCGCCCGGCCCAGCCTGCGCCGGCTGAAGGCCCGCCTGCCCGTGCTTGGCCGCGATGCGCCCCGAGAGCATCGCCCCCACCGTGCGGTCAACGTTGGTGATCGCCAGCTCCGCCCGCACCGGCTTGCCTTTGTCGATCGCCGGCGCAGCCAGCTTGATCAGCTTGTTGTCCAGCGAATCCTTCAGTCCGTGGTCCTGCGCCATCACGCGCCGCGTCGCGGGTTTACGACGGCCCAGTCCCGCGGGGATCTCCGGCTGGGCGAGGATCACCGACAGATCGAGGTGCTTGGCTTTCCAGTGCCCTGAGAGGTCTTCAATATCGAGCATGTCGCTCTTGCCCACCATGTCGTCCACCCGGCGAATCCCCAGCGACGCCATGATCTCCCTCAGCTCCTCGGCCACGAAGAACATGTAGTTGATCACGTGCTCCGGCTTGCCCTGGAACTTTTTCCGCAGCTCGGGGTCTTGCGTCGCGATCCCCACCGGGCAGGTGTTAAGGTGACACACCCGCATCATGATGCAGCCGGTGGCGATCAGCGGCGCCGTCGAAAACCCGACCTCCTCCGCCCCCAGCAAAAACGCGATCGCCACATCCCGCCCGGTCTTGATCTGCCCGTCGGTCTGCACCGTCACCCGCCCGCGCAGGTCGTTGAGCACCAGCGTCTGCTGCGTTTCCGCCAGCCCCAGCTCCCACGGCAACCCGCAGTATTTCAGGCTCGTCAGCGGCGCATTCCCCGTCCCCCCCCCGTCGCCCGAAACCAGGATATGGTCGGCCTTCGCCTTCGCCACCCCCGCCGCCACCGTTCCCACTCCCACCTCCGACACCAGCTTCACCGAAATCCGCGCAGCCGGGTTGGCCACCTTCAAGTCGTGGATCAACTGCGCCAAGTCCTCGATCGAGTAAATGTCGTGGTGCGGCGGCGGCGAAATCAGCCCCACCCCCGGCGTCGAATACCTCAGCTTCCCGATGTAGTCATCAACCTTGTTCCCAGCCAGTGCCCCGCCCTCTCCGGGCTTGGCCCCCTGCGCCATCTTGATCTGAATCTCATCCGCGTTCGTCAGATACTCTATGGTCACGCCGAACCGCCCCGAAGCCACCTGCTTGATCGCGCTCCGCCTCAGGTTCCCGTCCGCGTCGGGCTTGAACCGACGCGGATCCTCACCGCCCTCGCCCGTATTGCTCTTGCCGCCAATTCGGTTCATCGCAATCGCCAGCGTCTCGTGCGTCTCCGGCGACAGCGACCCCAGCGACATCGCCCCCGTGCAAAACCGTTTGACGATCTCCGTCGCCGGCTCGACCTCCGACAGCGGTACCGGCCCCTTTTCCGGCGCCCTGAACCGCATCAGCCCCCGCAGCGTGCACCGCGCAGTCGATTCGTCATTCACCAGCCGCGCAAAATCCCGGTACGTCGCCGCGCTCTCGATCCGCACCGCGTGCTGCAGCTTCGCGATCGTCTCCGGGTTGTACTGGTGAAACTCCCCGTCCCGCCGCCATTGATACTGCCCCCCGTCGTCCAGCACGCCCCCCGACCCCTCGCCGTCCACCACGATCGGCGGATACCCCCGCCGATGACGCAGCAGCGACTCGGTGGCGATCACCTCAAGCCCAATCCCCCCGATCCGCGACGCCGTCCCGTTGAAGTACTGGTCGATCACGTCCCGGGCGATCCCGATGGCTTCGAATATCTGCGCCCCCCGGTACGACTGCACCGTCGAAATCCCCATCTTCGACGCCACCTTCAAAATCGCCTTGTTCGCGGCTTTGATGTAGTTCTTCTCGGCTTGCTCCAGCTCCAGCCCGTCCGGCAGCAGCGCCACCTTGTGCAGGTCCGCCAGCGTCTCAAACGCCAGGTACGGGTTCACCGCCCCGGCCCCGTATCCAATGAGCAAACAGAAGTGGTGCGCCTCCCGCGCCTCGCCCGTTTCCACCACCAGCCCCGCCTGCGTCCGCGTTCCCACACGCACCAGGTGATGGTGCACCGCAGCCGTCGCAAGCAACGACGGAATCGGCGCGTGCTCCGCGTCCACCCCGCGGTCCGAGAGAATCACAATCGTCACCCCCTCCTCCACCGCCTTCTCCGCCTGCATGCACAGCTCGTCCAGCGCACCCCGAAGCGCCCCCGGCCCCCCCGCCACCTCGAACAGCATCGGCAGCGTCCGCGACTTAAAGTCACCCGTCCGAACATCGCGCAACTTCTCCAGATCCTCGTTGGCCAGAATCGGGTACTTCAGCTTGATCAGGTGCGCCCCGCGCGGCTTCTCGTCCAGCAGGTTCCCCTCCCGCCCGAGGTACGTATACAGCGACGTCACCAGTTCCTCCCGCAGCGCATCCAGCGGAGGGTTGGTCACCTGCGCAAAGAGCTGCCGGAAGTAGTTGTACAAAAGCTGAGGCTTGTCCGAGAGGCACGCCAGCGGCGTGTCAGACCCCATCGACCCCACCGCCTCCTGCCCCGTCGCCGCCATCGGCGTCATGATCAGTCGCAGGTCTTCCACCGTGTACCCAAACGCGTGCTGCCGCACCAGCAAAGTCGCGTGATCCGGCTGTTTCACCTCAGCCGACTCCGGCAGGTCGTCCAGCTCCACCATGTATTCGTCGATCCATCGCTTCCACGGCCGCTTGTCCACCAAATCGCGCTTGATCTCCGCGTCGTCGATGATCCGGCCCTGCTCGGTGTCGATCATGAAGATCTTCCCCGGCTCAAGTCGCCACTTCCGCAGGATGTTCTCCTCCGGCACCGGCGTCACACCCACCTCCGACGCCATGATCACCAGATCGTCCTTCGTCACGTAATACCGACTCGGCCGCAAGCCATTGCGATCCAGCACCGCCCCGATCTGCCGCCCGTTGGTGAACACAATGCTCGCCGGCCCGTCCCACGGCTCCATCAAGCACGCGTGGTACTCGTAGAACGCCCGCAAGTCCGGATCCATCAGCGGGTTGTTCTGCCACGCCTCGGGAATCAGCATCAGCACCGCGTGTGGCAGCGTTCTCCCGTTCACGCACAAAAATTGCAGCGCATTGTCGAACGTCGCCGAGTCACTCCCCGACTCCGTCAAAATCGGAAACAGCTTCGACAACTCCGACCCGAACACCTCCGACCTCAGCGACCCGTACCGCGCCCGCATCCAGTTGCGGTTGCCCCGCAGCGTATTGATCTCCCCGTTGTGCGCCACATATCTAAACGGATGCGCCAGCCGCCACGACGGAAATGTGTTCGTCGAAAACCGCGAATGAACCACCGCCAACGACGACTCAAAATCCGGGTCCGACAAGTCCAGGTAATACTGCCGCAGCTGCTCCGCCGTCAGCATCCCCTTGTACACAATCCGATTGCCCGAAATCGTCGAAATATAAAACGTGTCCCGCGTCGCCTGCGACACCTCCCCGTACTCGACGTGGTTCTCCGCCACCTGCCGAATCAAGTACAGACGCCGCTCGAAATCCGCCCGGTTGAAGAAGTGCTCGCCCATCCCCACGATCACCTGCCGTATCCTCGGCTCGCACTTCTTCGGCGACGGACCGATGAACTTGTTGTTCACCGGCACGTCCCGCCATCCCAGCACCACAAACCCATTGTCGCGGATCGACCGCTCGATGATCGCCTCCGACTCGTGCCTCGCCGCGATTTCCTTCGGCAAAAAACACGTCGCCACCGCGTACTGCCCCAGCGGCGGCAGGTTGATCCCCAACTTCGCCGCCTCCCGACGGATAAACCGATCCGGCAACCGCACCAGAATCCCCGCCCCGTCCCCCGAGTCCGGCTCGCACCCGCACGCCCCGCGATGGCTCATCCGTTCGAGCATCTCCAGCGCCTGCTGCACGATCTTGTGCGACGCCTGATTCTTAATGTGGCAGATAAACCCCACCCCACACGCGTCCTTCTCGTTCGCCGGGTCGTACAACCCATGGGCAACGGGCATACCAGGGACGACACGGGGGGCGCGGTCTAGTTTGGCGAGTTCGCTGGGGGTCATGGCGGTGGTTCTGGGCTGGGTCAGAAAGTAGAAAATAGTATGAGGGTTGTGAGGTACGAACGGTCCCGCGTCAACGTCAAAAACTCCGAAACTCGTCTGAACAGTGGGCACCACAACCGAGGTCCCGATCATCGAGCACAACACACAAAGGATTGTAACTCTCTGCGGTCAGGAGATTTACCTTCTTCATGCGGCCCGGCCGCCCGGTATTTAGGCACTACGTTGCCATGTGCTTAAATGTCGGGCAATCAGACCCAGGGGCAATCGCTAATGCGGTCGCCCCAACCATAATCATCAAACCGCGTTCCAAACCCCGACGTACAACCCGTAACGCTCAACTTTTTTTCGTTACAAAAGTATGGGCAAATCGCTTGTTGACCCCACATATGAAGGGGTTCATACTACCCGGGGGTAAAAGAAAGGTCGTCCTATGGCCGGATACCGCTTAGATTCAATCGCTGGCCTAGCCCGCCAGATCGAGTTCGCCCCCACCGACGTCCGCACCGCTCAGCTCACCTCAGCCGAGGACCTTCTTCACGACCTCGATTCCAACAAAGCCTACCCGCTCGACTTCGTCACCTTCCGCATCACCGGCTTCCGCTCGCGATCCACCGTCCTCGAAGAACAGTCTCTCATCCCAGGCATCGCCCTCCAACACGACCTCGGCAAACTCATCGAAGAAGTCTCCGACACACTCAACGTCGTCGCAGCCGATGTCGGCGAACCCGTTCTCACCATCGAAGACCTCACCGAAAAATTCAACGTCACCTCCAAAACCATCCAACGCTGGCGCCGCCGGGGACTACCCGCACGCAGGTTCGTCTTCGCAGCCGGTAAACGCCGCGTCGGCTTCCTCGTCCGAAGCGTCGAACGATTCGTCCAACTCCACAGCGACGAAGTCTCCCAAGCCACCAACTTCTCCCAACTCACCACCGACGAAATCGACGCCATCATCCGCCGCGCCCGACGACTCGCCACCTCCTGCCAGTGCTGCATGCACGAAATCGCGCGCCGCATCGCCAAGAAAATGCGCCGGTCCCACCTCACCGTCCTCCACACCATCCGCCGCCACGACACAGACCACCCCGCCTTGGCCATCTTCGCCCTCGCCGCCGCGCCCGTCCCCGAAACCGACCGCGCCCGGCTCATCCGCGGATTCAAAAAAGGCACCCCCCTCACCGTCCTCGCCAAACGCGCCTGCAGGCCCCGCAGCGTCGTCTACCGCGTCATCCTCGAAGAACGCATCGACCGCCTCACCCACCGCAAACAAAAATTCATCGACGACCCCCTTTACCACCAAAACGACGCGCCCGAGGTCATAAGCAACCTCATCACCGCCGAAGAACTCGCCGCCCCCCGACCCCGCGACGAACGCGTCCCCAAGGACCTCCCGGCATACTTCCAGTCCCTCTACCGCACCCCCCTTCTCACGCGCGGCCGGGAACGGGCACTGTTCCTCAAGTTCAACTACCACAAGTTCCAGTTCGTCACCGCCCGACGCGAGCTCGACGCCAACTACGCACGCTCCCGCGACGTTCAAAACCTCGAACGCCACCTCAAGCTCGCCACCCACACTAAAAACGACATCGTCACAGCCAACCTCCGCTTGGTCGTCTCCGTCGCCCGCCGCCACGTCCGCCCCGGCGTCGACCTGATGGAACTCGTTTCCGACGGCAACATCACCATCATGCGCGCCGCCGAAAGCTTCGACTTCCACAAGGGCAACAAGTTCAGCACCTACGCCACCCTCGCCCTCATGAAAGGCTTCGCCCGCGCCGTCCCCCTCATGCTCGCCGCCAAACGCAAAGCCGGCGCCGGCGAAGAAATGCTCACCTCCGTCGCAGACCGAAACGCACTCTCCTCAACCCTCGCCGCAACCCACGACGAACTCCGCGGACTCCTCTCCAAACTCGAACCCTCCGAACGCGCCGTCCTCCTCGCCAACTACGGCGTCGACCACGCCAGCTCCTCCCTCCGAGGCATCCAACCCACCCCCGACGACCTCGATGCCACCCACGGCCTCAGCCGTCAACGCATCCGCCAAATCGAACAACGCGCCATGGAAAAACTCCGCACCCTCATCTCTGCCCGCGACGACGCCTAGGCAATACGTCGCCGCCACAATAGCATTTTCTTGCATTCAACACGCAACGCCTTTCGTGGTACCATTCATATATATTACCTAGGAGGACGCTTTGGTATATGCTGCTGGTTCAAAACGGCTTTGGACAACTCTTGTGATGGCCTTGGCCACGGCGGGTTGCATGGAGAAAAAAGTCAATCTTCCCCCCCAAGTCGCCACGCTCTCGCCCAACCTCACTCTCGCCACCACCCGCGCCGCCGCGCCCCCCACCGCATCAGGTGCCGCCACCACTCAACCGGTTGAGGTCTCCGCCGTCTCAGGTTTCAAGGGCAAGGACGACCTACTGACTCACCGCGTCGAGTCCAACGGAGGCTTGTATCGCGCGGTCGTTACCTACCGCACGAACAACATCAAGGGCTACTCCTTGAAGGTCAACGGCTTGGCGTACGCCGGGTTCTTCAACCCAAGTGGCGACGCCTTTGCCGAGCACGACCACGGTCTTGTCGAGCTGTCCAAGGGCGAGAACACGATCCAGATCGGCGGCGGCTGGGGGTATTACGAAATCGCCGGGCTCGAGCTCACCCCCGCTCGGGTCCCGCCGCCACCCGTGAGGCCCAAAGCTATTCCGGTCAACCCCGCCGCCACCACCGAAACCCGGGCGCTGCTCCGCAAGCTCACTGACAGCTACGGTAAACACACCTACACCGGCGTCTATTCCGACTCGGACGCGGCGTTCGTCAAGGAAAAAACCGGCCACGCCGTCGCCTGCCTCGGTGGCGACCTCATGGACTACTCCCCCTCCCGCGTCGAACGCGGAAGTGACGCCAAGGGCGAATCGGAAAAGCTCATCGCAGCCGCCAAGACCGGCAAGATGATCACCGTCAGTTGGCACTGGAACGCGCCCAAAGACCTCCTCGACCGCGTCGATCTCGACGCCAACGGCCAGGAAATCAACAAACGCTGGTACAAGGGGTTCAACACCACCGCCACCACCTTCGACCTCGCCCAAGCCATGGCCGACGAAAACTCCGAGGATTATAAACTCCTCGTCCGAGACATCGACGTCATCGCCGTACAACTCAAAAAGTTCCAAAACGCCAAAGTCCCCGTCCTCTGGCGACCCCTCCACGAAGCCGAGGGCACGTGGTTCTGGTGGGGCGCAAAAGGCCCCCAAGCCTACGTCAAACTCTGGCGACTCCTCTACGACCGCCTCACCCACCACCACCAACTCAACAACCTCCTCTGGGTCTACACCGGCGGCCTGGACGCCAAGTGGTACCCCGGCGACGACGTCGTCGACATCGTCGGCGTCGACCTCTACCCGCCGGACTCGCGCGACCCCACCACCTCCGCGTGGGACACCGTACTGCGGCAATACGCGGGCAAAAAGATCCTCGCTCTCACCGAAGTCGGATTCGTCCCAGACATCGACCGGATGCGCCGCCACGGGGTCTACTGGGCGTACTTCAACACCTGGACCGGCGACCTCGGGCCACGCGGGCAAAAGGATTCGGAACTCTCGGACCGACTCGGGTCTAAATGGTACCGCGGACTCAAGTAACCCCGACCTTCGCCCGGCGGGCACGACGCATCAGGGCAACCCCCGCAGCCAGTGGCAGCGCTAGAAACCCCGGCTCGGGGATCACCGGACGCGTCATCGCAAACGCCGGCGTGATCATTCGAAACTGTCCGTTCTCCGTTCCCGGCACGAGCGGCGCAGCCGGGTCGCCTGAAATCGGGTCGAACGAACGAATGCCATTGGCCGTGGAGAACAGCCAGTTGCCGTTGGCCAGTTGCGCGATGCCCCGCGGGCCGAACGCGAGGTTGTAGTACAAGCGCTGGGAACCGTCGGCGTTGAACAAATAGATCCCGGCTGTGTTCAGCGTGAGCTCCAAGCTGAATGTGTTGGAAAACCCCGCCACCGCAAACCCGCCGTCTTCGATGGCGATGATCTGCTGCGCACCCGACAGCCCGAACGTGTCCTGCACCAGTGACGACGACGCCCCCGTGGCGAGATCCACCTCGAACACGTCCGGCGTGACCGGATTGCCCGCTCCTGAGTTCTGAAAGTTGCTCACCAAAAGCCGCGCCCCCTGAACGGCAATGTCCCACGGCGACGAGAACCGCGCCTCCTGGACCGTGAACCGCGCGAACACAGGCGACGTGCCTCCACCCGGAAGTGTTTCCACCCCAGCCGGCGACCCGTCAAGGTTGAACCGCTGGATGGTGTTCTGAGTCGAGAGATTGTTGGCGTTGTCACCCACCGCCACGTAGATCTGGTTTTCGTGCAGGGCGATCCCCCGTGCCTGCGTGAGATTTCCCAACACCGTCCGCAGCAGCACGCCGTCCATGCTGTACTCAAAAACCGCATTCCGTACCTGGTCGGAGAGGTAGTAGGTCCCGACGTTGCTCGGGATGATCTTGAAGGGGGTCGTGAGTGTGCCGTTGGCTGGGCCGATGAGCTGACTGTTCATCGGGCGACCATCGGTCCTGTCCAAGGCCCAAATGGTTCGCCGACCAGCGCCGGAACTGGAGATCGTCGATTGAGGCACAAGAAACGCTGCGACGCCGAGCGACGTCTGCGCTTGAACCGACTCGAAAACCGAGAACAACCCAACCCCAGTCGCAACGAAAGCAGCATAACAACAAAAACGCATTGATTCGCCCTTCTCTTTCCAGACGTTATAGAACCTGCCAACTATACCCCACGATTCGGCGGCGGAGTGTGTCAGGCCGGGCACAATCTGGTGGACACTACTGCACGACGGCCGTGATCAGAGTGCGGTCGTCTTCGCCGCGGGGGGTGGTGGTAAACAAGCCCAGCTTTTCATTCACGGAGTTGATCATTTCCTGCGGATCACAGCCTCCGCTTAGCAGCGCTTCGTCAAGACGCGGGGCGTCGAACATGACGCCGCGGGGATCGAAAGATTCGGTGATCCCGTCGGTGTACCACGCGAGGCGGTCGCCGGGGCGGAGTTGGAGCATACTCTGGGGGTAGCGCTCGTCCGGGCTGATCCCCAGGGGAAGGGCTTGAGCACCGTCAAGGGCGAGGGCGGTGGGCGAGCCGGCGCGGAAGAGGCGTGCCGCGGGGTGCCCGGCGGAGGACCACGTGAGCGTGCGTGCGCGGTCGTCATAGATGGCGTAGACGCCGGTCACGAATGCGCCCGATGCCGAGGTCGGGGAGGCGCAGAGCTTCTGGTTGAGGTAATGGAGGAGCAGGCCGGGAGGCTTGGGATGGCCGGGGTAGGAGTGCGCCAGAGCGTGGGTCACGGCCATGACGACGGCCGCGGGGGTGCCGTGTCCGGAGACGTCGGCCATGAAGATTCCCCACTGGCGGCCGCCTTCATCCGAGGTTCCGAGGTCGAAAAAGTCGTAGTAGTCGCCCCCGGCGTTGCGGGAGGTTTGGTAGTGGGCGGCGAGCTTGAGGGTGGGGATGGGCGGAACCTCCTGCGGGAGCAGGGTCCGCTGGAGTTGCTCGACGACCTTAAGCTCGCGGTCGAGGGTGTTGTACGCGTCTTGGAGGTCGCGGGAGAGGGCAAGATTGTTGACCGCCCGGCCGAAGAGGTTGGACATCCAGACGAGTTCGGGGAGGTCTTCGTCGTTGAAGGCGGTATCGGAGTGATAGAAGTGGCAGACCATGTTCAGGGAGACGCCTTGGTCGTAATGGGGGACGACGACAAGGCACTTGGCTGCGGGGTCGATGAACTCGCGGACGGGGTCGTCGGGGGCGATGACGAGTGGGCGGAGGATCTTGGGGAAGTTGCCGTAGATGAGCTCGGCCATCAGGCCGCCGCTGAGGACGGGGAGCTTGTTGCGGTCGCGCCAGGGGTCGAGGTTGGTCGGGAGTCGACTCGATCGCGTGATGCGGAACTCGGGGAAGGTGTGACCGCGGCGGGAGGCGGAAAGGAAGCCGTTGGATCGGAGGAATTCGGCCATCCGCTGGCCGTAGACCTGGGTCAGTTTCTCGGGGTCCTGCTGGACGGAGATTTCGCGCATCATTTCGACGACGCGTTCGAGGCGAACGGCGGGGTCTGGGTAGCGGTCGAGTCCGAACATGCTGGGGGATGGTACCCGAGAGGTAAGTATTGCGCGCTGAGAGGGGTTATTTGGCGGGTAGCTTGGGGAAGGGTGCGGTCGAGGGGGACTGGGCGTCGGGGACGCGGATGTCGGGGGCAGGTGCCGCGACGTTGTCGGTGACGCTGGGCGCCGGGATGGCGGAGGAGGGCACGGGGGTGATGTTGGGTGGGCTTGCGCCACTCGGGCGACCGCCGGGGGCGTTGGGATTGCCCGGGCCACCGGCGTTGTTCGGGCCGTCGCCGCCGCGGCGGGAGGGGCGGGTTGTGACTTCTTCCACGATTCCGGATTTGGCGAGGAGTTCGCGGCCTTGGCCGGCTTGGAGGACGACGATTTGTTCTCCGGGTTCGAGACCTTCGCGGACTTCCACGTGTGTATCGCTGGCGAGTCCGAGTTTGATTTCCCGGGGTTTGGGTTGTTGGTCGGCGACGGGTTTGATGAAGACGTAGGACTTTTGTCCAGCGGAGTAGATGGTGCTGACGGGGATCGCGACGACGTCTTCGAGGCGTGCGATGAAGATTTCGGCTGCGGCGCCGACTCCGGGTTTGAGACTGGGGGGAGTTTCGTCGAGGTCGATTTCGACGGGATATTCCTTGAGGTCTGGGTTCCACCAGCGCTGTGAATTGTCGGCGAGGACGGAGATTTTGGAGAGCACGCCGGTCACGGGTTTTCCGACTCCGGGGATGATGACGATGGCTTTCTGGCCTTCGCGCAAGCGGGCGACCTGTGCTTCCTGGATGCGGACGACGGCGCGCATTTTGGAGGTGTCTGGCAGGCGGAGGATCATCTGCCGTTCGCGGACCTGTGCGCCTTCTTGGATGGGTTGTTGTGCGTTGCGGTCGCCGGAGGTTGCGTAGACGACGAGGCCGTCTTCGGGGGCGATGATGGTGCTGGCTGCGAGTTGTTTTTGAAGGCGCTCGAGTTGGCGCTTTTTCATTTCGAGTGTTTGCTCGCGGGAGGAAAGGTCTGTTTGGCGTTGGGTGAGGTTGGCCGTGTTTTCGCGTTGGACGCGGACAAGGCGGGCGTCGGCCTGGGCGAGGTTGCTGCGGAGGGAGGTGACGGCTTTTTTCTGGTCGAAGGTGGTGAGGTTTTTGAGGGCGGAGGAGGCGTCGTTGAGATCGTTGCGGGCTCGGATGAGGTCGACTTCGCGGGCCTTGACGTCGGTGGGTGTGAGGAATCCGCGTGCGGCGAGTTCTTGGACTTGTCGGAAATCCTGCTCGCGGTTTTTGAGGTTGATCTCGGCCATTTGGAGGGTGGCCTGGGAGGAGGTGAGCTGTTTGGGGAAGTCGCCTTCGGTGTATTTTTGGACGTCGATTTTGGAGTTTTCGAGGTTCACCTCGGCGGCTTCGAGGTTGGTGGCGTTTTGTGATTTTTGGATTTCGAGCATTTCGCCGGCGTTGATGACGTCGGCTTCGGCGCGTTGGACTTCGAGGGAGGTGTCGTCAATTTTCAGGCGTGTTTGCGCGGAGTCGAGTACGACGAGTGTGTCGCCCTTTTTGACGCTCGAGCCTTCGCGGACGAGGGTTTGAATCGTGACGGAGTTCTCGACTTCGGAGATGATGTCGATGTTGTTGACCGCTTGGAGCTCGCCGTCTTTCCGCACGGTGACATCGAGGTTTCGGGTGGTGACGGTGTGGAGAAACGTTGCAGCCGGGGATGCGGCGTTGTTTGAACGGAGGACCACCACGGCGACAACACCGGCGACGACCACGCCGACCGGGAGCACCCAGACGGCCTTGGAAAGGAGGGAGGCGGAGGACTTGGACTTGACGACTTGGTTCATGGTGACTTTCGAGGGCGGGGAGCAAGCGTGCGAGGCGTTTGATAGTAGTGGTGCGGGGGTGATGTCGTTGAAGGATTGAGGGGGATTGGGGCGGGGGAACGTTTTAAGATGTGGGACATTCCGTCCCATTGCGGGACATTTGTAGGAATGTTGCGGGTTGGCTTGGGAGGTCGGGTCACCCCGCGCCGGGATGCAGGCGGAGGCACGGAGGGGGTCGGGCAGCGGAAGCGATGGAATTGTACTGTATTTGTTAGGTCATGTCAAGCTTGATTTTGCCCTTTCAAATACCTAACATACCTCCTCCTGATACTCGAGGATTCGTCTCCCCTCCGTCCACACTTTTCCCTCCGTTATCTTGAAACTGCAAACGTGCATGCCCACCATCTCCCCCGAACCGCCCCCCCGGGAAAAATCTGCCCGACCCCGATATCTTAACCCCATCTTAGGCAACCACTTATACCCTCCGACGTCCACCCAATTGCATTCAACTCAATCCATCAAAATGTAACAAAAAGTACCGCATTTCATTTTCAATTTCCCCCGCTAACTTGCGCGACCGTCCTCCGCTACTCCTCTTCACTGTGGAATTTCTCCGCGTCGTCATCCATGCTTGTCTCGACTTTCGACCTCCGGATTTGCTCCCCTCCCCTCTCGGCACGTCCCTCTGATCCTAAACTCACTCCCTCATGAAACTAGCCATCATCCCCGGCGACGGTATCGGCAAAGAAGTCATCCCCCAGGGCTTACGGGTCTTGGCGCACCTCGGCAGAAAATACAACTTCTCGTACACGACCACCGATTACCCCTTCGGTGCCGAGCACTATCTTGAAACCGGAATCACCCTCCCAGACTCTGCGCTGAAAGAGATCGCGGCCCACGACGCCATCCTCTTCGGAGCCGTCGGCGCCGACCCCCGCGGCAGCGCCAAGATCCCCCAGGGCCTCATCGAGCAGGACATCCTCCTGCGCATGCGCTTCGAGCTGGATCAGTACATCAACCTCCGCCCCACCCGGCTCCTCCCCGGCGTGCCCACGCCGCTCGCCAACCAAGGAGCCGGCTTCGACTTCACCATCGTCCGTGAGAACACCGAGGGGCTTTACTGTGGTCAGGGCGGCTTTCTCTACAAAGACACCCCCCACGAGGTCGCCAACCAGATCGAGGTCACCACCCGCCGCGGCGTCGAGCGCGTCATCCGCTACGCCTTCGATTACGCCATCCAGTTCAACCGCAAAAAGGTGACGCTGGTTGCCAAGACAAACGTCCTCCGCTTCGCGCACAACCTCTGGATGCGCGCCTTCGAGGAGATCAAAAAGGATTACCCCGCGATTGCAACCGACTACCACCACGTTGACGCCTGCACCATGTACATGGTCACCCGCCCAGCCGCCTACGACGTGATCGTCACCACCAACATGTTCGGCGACATCATCACCGACCTCGGCGCCGCCATCCAAGGCGGAATGGGCATGGCCGCCAGCGGCAACATCAACCCCACCCGCCAAACCGCCTCCATGTTCGAACCCGTCCACGGCAGCGCCCCCGACATCGCCGGAAAAGGCTTCGCCAACCCCATCGCCACCTTCCTCTCCGTCGCCATGATGCTCGAGTTCCTGAACCAAAAGCCCGCCGCCGCCTCCCTGAACTCCGCCATCGCCAAGCTCGTCGTCGACAAATCAAACCACCCCCGCGACCTCGGCGGCACCGCCACCACCGCCCAAGTCACCGACGCCACGCTCAACTTACTCTGACCTCCAACCTGCACTCTTCACTCGAGCCTCACATGTTCCTAACCGTCGAAAAACGGGGAAACACCCTGGTCGTCTGAATCCCAACCGCCCTCGCCGCGAAGGTCAATCTCACCGAGGGCTGCCAAGTGACCACCGAACACGTCGACGACACCCTCGTCGTCCGGCCGGTCCGTCGCCATGGACGCGTTTGCTTAACCCTCCAGTTGCTGCTCGCAAAATGCAAACCGCATAATCGCCACGGCGAACTCGACCGGTCAGGACCCGTCGGCCGCGAAATCATCTGACGGATCAGTCAGCCCGGGCTACCCGGCGGCCGAACAGCCCAGCCTACCCGTCCCTTTTCTTCTTCCGCCATAGCCCGTTGAAAATGTCGAACATCGCCCCCCCGATGTTCACCACGCTCAGCTCCGGTATCGGCAGCCCCCTCCCCCCCTTCAGATCTCCCGACCACACCCCCTTTGCCACACCCCGAATCACCCGAAACGGCGCGAGCAGCTTGTCCCGCGTCGAGGTCCGCTCAGCCGTACCGTTCGGCCTGAACAACAGCACCGTCACATCGTCCGAGTGCAGATTCCCCGGATGCTCAGCCGCCACCGCCAGCAGGAGCTTCGGAATCACCACCGCCGGATCGACCGTCCCCAATCCTTCCACGATCCGCACAAGTCCTTCCGTGCCCAATTGGCTCCCGTCGGCCGCGCTCGCCTCCATCAGCGAGTCGGTGTAGCACAGCACGATGTCCCCAGTCTGCAATTGGATGTCCAAATGCTCGTACTGGCTCATGTCCAGAATCCCCAGCGGCAGGTTCGCCGGTTCGTCGCCGTCCACCGTCTGCTCCAGCGCCGACCACCTCCCCTCCGCCGCCCGATACAACAGCGGAGCCGGGTGCCCCGCGTTGCACAGCGTCAGTTGCCGCGTCGGCGCGAAAAACGTCGTCACCAGCGCCGTCGCAAAAATCTCCGCCCGAGACATCTCCGTGAACCGTGCGTTCATCATCTTCACAAACTGCCCCTGGTCGAGGTAGTTCACAAACCGCCGCATGAGGTTCCGCAGATCCCGCCCGATCTCCTCCACCTCCGTCCCATGCCCCGACACGTCCGCCAGCAACAGACGAACAATCCGTCCCGTCGCGCACGCCGACACGTAGTGCACGTCGCCCCCGCCTGCAGCCTGTTTGTACGGCTTGGAATACACCCAAGCGTCCAGCCCCGACATTGAAACGCTCGTGTCGACGGACGTATTGCCCCCCCAGACTTCCATGCACGTCATCCGCCCGGGGTCGCTCGACGTCGCGTCCATCACGCCAAGTTTACCGCATCCCGCCCCTCGGGGGCGCAACCTATCCCGCCCTTGACGGAACATTCCCCAAACACGCGCGCCGCCCGAGACCTCCCGCGACCCGTCCGCGGCCATATACTTAACCATATGTCAGATTCGAAAAACATCGAAAAGCTCGTCATCATCGGCTCGGGCCCCGCCGGCTGGACCGCCGCCATCTACGCCGCCCGTGCCATGCTCCAGCCGGTCGTTTATGAAGGCGCCATCTCCGAGGAAAACCGCCTCCGCGGCACCCTCCCTCTCGGCCAGCTCAACCTCACCACAGAGGTCGAAAACTTCCCCGGCTTTCCCAAGGGCATCATGGGCCCCGAGCTCATGTCCGCCATGCGCGAGCAATCCGAGCACGCCGGCGCAAAAATCCTCACCGAAGACGTCGTCACCGTCGACCTCTCCAAGCGCCCTTTCGTCCTGACCGACTCTGCCGGCACGACCCTCTCGGCCCACGCGGTGATCATCGCCACCGGCGCCAGCGCCAACTACCTCGGCTTGCCGTCGGAGGAGAAGTACAAGAACCTCGGCGTCTCCGCGTGCGCCGTCTGCGACGGGGCGCTCCCGCGCTTCCGCGACCAGCCGCTGATCATCGTCGGCGGCGGCGACACCGCCTGCGAGGAGGGCAACTACCTCACCAAGTTCGCCAGCGTCGTCCACCTCGTCCACCGTCGCGACACCCTCCGCGCCTCCAAAATCATGGCCGAGCGCACGCTCAACAACCCCAAGATCCGTCCCGTTTGGAACTCCGTCGTCGAGGAAGTCCTCGGCAACGACTCCACCGGTATGACCGGAGTCCGCGTGAAGAACCTCAAAACCGGCGAAATGCAAACCATCGACGCCGCCGGCATGTTCGTCGCCATCGGCCACACGCCCAACATCGGCTTCCTCAAGGGCCAGCTCCCCACCGATCCCAACAAGTTCATCGTTCTGCCCAACCCCGCCAGCAGCTACACCAACATCGAGGGCGTCTTCGCCGCCGGCGACGTTCACGACAGCATCTACAAACAAGCCATCACCGCCGCCGGCAGCGGCTGCAAAGCCGCCCTCGACGCCGAACGCTGGCTGGCCTCCAAGGGAGTGCACTGACCTGCCCGTCGTGGGCGGGTGGTGGTCTTCGGACTTATCACGGGCAGGGACACAGAGAAGGAAGACGGCTGCGCCCGCTGAGTGAGAGAGCGCAACGAGTATTGTGAATTGATGCACAGAAATTTCACCTGCGTCTGCTCTCCGTCCCCTAATCTCGCCAAGTCTCTCCCTCCCCTCTGACTTCCCCCGCGTAAAGCGTTCTTCTACCATCCCCCGAGTGCACTCTCCGCGCCCCAACTCGTTCCCACACTCCTCCCGCATGCACGGGCCGGAGTCGTTTCGCGCGGTGTACGACCGCGGCGTACGCGAGTCAGCCGGGCCGTTCGTCGGCATAGCGGGTCGGACCGGTAGCGGGGGGGGCATGCGCCTCGGCATTTCCGCGCCCCGCAAAGTCGGAAACGCCGTCACGCGCAACCGCGTCAAACGCCGGCTCCGCGAAGCCTTCCGAACCCTCAAACACCTCCACACCCCCGGCGTCGATCTCGTCATCCTCATCCGACCCCACAAGCCCCTCCCCTCTGCCGACGTCCGCGCCAAGGTCGAACGCCTCCTGCAAAAATTCGCCGCCCGAACCGCCCTCACTCCCCTCCCCCACCTAAATCCGCCCACGGTGGAACCGCCGCCTCCCGCGCCCCAATGATCCGCCCGCCATGGTCGAACTCGCCAAAAAATGGACGGCTTCCAAGCCCTTCTGCGTCGTTGTCACCACCTGCATCCTGCTCAATGCGGCGCTGCTCGGTGTCGAAACCAGTCAAACCGTCATGGCCGCAGCGGGGACATATCTGAATGTCTTCAACTACATCTTCAAAGCCATCTTCCTCGTAGAAATCATCCTCCGACTCATCGCCTTCCACCCTAATTATCGCCGGTTCTTCAAAGACGGCTGGAACGTGTTCGATTTTGTGATCGTCGCAATCACCACCGTCCCCCTCGGCGGCGACTACGCCAACGTCGGCCGGGTGCTGAGGCTTCTCCGAGTGATCCGCCTCGTCACCGTCTCCGACGAGCTTAAGCTCATCGTCAGCACTATGTTCCGCTCGATCCCCTCGATGGGGCACGTGATCTTGTTACTGTCGATGCTGTTGTACGTCTATGGCGTCGCCGGCTTTTACATGTTCCACACCGTCGACCCCGAGAACTGGGGCACGCTCGGCCGCTCGCTGCTGAGTCTGTTTCAGGTCGTCACCCTCGAAGGCTGGCCGGACTTTCAGCGCAACGTGCTTCCCCAGCGGCCGTGGGCGTGGTTGTACTTCGCAACCTTCATCGTCATCGGCGTCTTCGTGGTGATCAACCTCTTCATCGCCGTCGTCATGAACAACCTCGACAAAGCCAAGGAGGAGCAACGGGCCCTGGCGGACAGCAAGCTCCCCGGCGGCGACATCCTCGCCCGCCTCGAGCGACTCAAGACCGAGATCGACGAGATCGAGCGGTACATCCGCAACAAGGGATGAGTTCACCGCCCTCCCCGTGGCAAGGGGTCGCAGACAATCGATCTTGCGATTGCGTGGAGAGTTGCAAGGGAGGTTGCGCCTGCGATAATCCCGCCCCGTCCGCTACACTGCGGCGGAAGGAAACAAACCCATGAAACGCGCAAAACTATCCATCATCGGTGCCGGAAACGTCGGGGCCACCTGTGCCCACTTCGCAGCCGGCAAGGAACTCGCCGACATCGTCCTGCTCGACATCCCCGAGCTTCCCGACCCCAAAGACCCCACCAAAAAGCTCCCCAACACCATGCCCGCCGGCAAGGCGCTGGACCTCTACGAGGCCACCCCCGTCATGGGCGTGGACAGTCGCATCACCGGCACGACCGACTACAAAGACACCGCCGACTCCGACGTGGTCATCGTCACCGCCGGCTTGCCGCGCAAGCCCGGCATGAGCCGCGACGACCTGATCGCCATCAACACCGTCATCGTCCGCGAGGTCGCCGCCAAGGTCGCGCAGTATTCGCCCAACGCGGTGATGATCGTCGTCTCCAACCCGCTGGACGCGATGGTTTACGTCGCGTGGAAAGCCTCGGGCTTCCCGGCGCACCGCGTGCTCGGGCAAGCCGGCGTCCTGGACACCGCGCGGTACCGCTCGTTTCTCGCGGCAGAGGTCGGCTGCTCGGTCGAGGACGTCCAAGCCTTGCTCCTCGGCGGCCACGGCGACGACATGGTGCCCCTCGCCCGATACACCTTCGCAGGCGGCATCCCCATCACCCAGCTCGTCAAACCCGAACGCCTCGAGGAGATCATCAAACGCGCCCGCAGCGGCGGGGCCGAGATCGTCAACCTCCTCCGCACCGGCAGCGCCTACTACGCCCCAGCCGCCGCCACCATCCAAATGGCCGAAGCCGTCATCAAAGACAAAAAACGCATCCTCCCCGTCGCCGCCTACTGCGACAAGGAATACGGAATCGGCGGATTCTTCGTCGGCGTCCCAGCCATCGTCGGCACGAAGGGCGTCGAAAAGATCATCGAAGTCGAACTCGACGCGAAGGAGAAGGAAGCCTTCGGCATCTCCGTGCAGCACGTGAAGGAATTGGTCGCGGCTGTGAAGATGTAGCCGAAGTTTTTGAATAACGGACAAAAGGCGTGCCACACTTTTGGTGGCACGCCTTTCTCGTTTGGCTGCGGGACAGTCCGCCCCCAATCGTCGACGTTACCGGGACCTCTTGCGGTTGTCCTTCGCCTTGGGCGCTGCAGCTCGCTTTTGCGAACTGGAGGTTTTGTTCTTGTCGGAAGTGCCGCTCTTCGCGGGCGCAGGTGGCTGTTTCGCGGTGGGTCCGCCACTGCGCCGACCACCTCCGCCTCCGCCTCCGCGATGGCCGCCACCACCCCCACCACTGCGGGGTCCGCCGCCGCCGCGACTCTCGCCACCACCGCCACCACCGCCACCTCTGCGGCCGCCACCGCCGCCACCGCCGCCGCCGCCTCGATTCCCACCCCCGCCGTTGCCCCCGCCTCGGCGGGGGTTTTGGTGGTTGGGGACGATGGCGATCTCTTCGCGGGTTAGCCGGCTGGTGAGTTCGGTGATAGACAGCGAGAGCTCCCGCCGGGCGGGGTCGACGCGGACGACGCGGGTGATGCAGGCGTCGCCGATGCCGATGCGCTTTCCCGTTCGCTGGCCGCGGATCAGGCCGGCTTTCTCGTCGACATCCCACCAGTCGTCCATCAGGTCCTCGTAGCGGATGAGCCCCTCGATGAGATATTCGGTGATCTGCACGAAGATTCCGAAGTTGGTGATTCCCGTGACGACGCCGGAGAACTCCTCCCCGATCTTGCCGGCCAGGAGGGTGAGGAGCTTGACCTGCCGGAGCTCGCGTTCGGCGGCTTCGGCGCGGCGCTCGGTGAAGGACATGTGGCGGCCCTGGGTGACGAGGTCGTCGAACGACGGTACGTCGTCGAGGTTGACCTTCCCGCGCTTCCCGCCGGCGCCTTCGCGGGCGGTGATGTAGGCCTTGAGAAGCCGGTGGATCATCAAGTCCGCGTACCGGCGGATGGGCGAAGTGAAGTGCGTGTAGTGGTCAGACGCCAGGGCGTAGTGCCCGTCTACCTGCGGGGAATACTCCGCACGCGTAAGCGACTTGAGCACCGCGAGGTTGATCGCGTAGGCCTCGGGTCGGCCGCGGGTGGCAACCACCAGCGCCTGGATCGCGTGGCGATCCAGCACCTTGGGCAGCTTGTGCCCGGCGACGGTGACGAATTTCGTCAGCCGCTCGGAGTCGCGCAGGTCGGGCTCGGGGTGGATTCGGCGGATAAAGGGGACATCCAGCGAGTGCAGCAGTCGGGCGACAGCTTCGTTGGCTTCGACCATGAACATTTCGATAAGCGTGTGCGTGAAGGACGTGTCCTCGCGCTCGGTGCCGACGACCTTGCCGTCTTCGTCGAGCGTGAGTTGCACCTCGGGGAGGTCCAGCACGAGCTGCCCAGCCGCCAGGCGGCGCTTTTGAATCCTTTTGGCGAGCTGGTTCATGTCCATCAGCAGCTCGATGACCTCCGGCGCGTAGTCCGAGCGTTTCTTGGCCCCGTCGGGGTGGAAGATCTCGTCCCTGCCGTCGATGAGGTCTTGGGCTTCGC
This sequence comes from Tepidisphaerales bacterium, assembly GCA_038247815.1. Lineage (GTDB taxonomy): Bacteria > Planctomycetota > Phycisphaerae > Tepidisphaerales > Tepidisphaeraceae > JBBRUM01. Next base: position 25,173 of record JBBRUM010000001.1, read on the forward strand.
GGTAGCGCAGACGTTTGGCGGAGGTGATGAGCGTTTCGGCGAACTTCGCGCTGGCGGGTTTCGAGTCGCGATCGAGCGTGATGAACGCGCTTTTGCACAAACGCGGTACGCCCTCCTGCAGCGAACAAACGCCGTTGCTCAGCACCTCGGGGAGCATGGGAATCACGAACCCCGGGAAGTAGGTTGAGTTTCCGCGCTGCTTGGCTTCGACGTCCAGCGCCGAACCTTCTGTGACGAAGTGAGACACATCGGCGATGTGCACGCCGAGTTCGGTGCGTCCGTCGGCGAGTTTGCGGAGGGAGATCGCGTCGTCGTAGTCCTTGGCGTCGTCGGGGTCGATGGTGACCACGAGCTGGTCGGAGAGGTCGATGCGGCGCTGGCGTTCGAACTCGGGGTCGAAGCTTGCGGTGGCGGCGTGGGCGGCGGCTTTGACCTCCTCGGGGAACTCGCCGGGGAGGTTGTGCTGGATGATGACGGACCTGAGGTCGACGTCTTTCTCGCCGGCTGCGCCGAGGACCTCGATGATGACGCCGACGGCTTCGCCGGCGCCCTCGGGATACTCGGTGATCTCGACGACGACCTTCGTGCCGGCGCGGATGTGCCGCGAGCCTGCGTCGGGGGTGGAGATCGGTGCGGTCAGCGCGTTGCCGTCCGGCAGGACGTACCAGCGGTTTTGCACCTTGGTGAGTTCGCCGACGAACCGCGAGTTGCCGCGCTCCATGACCTCGATGATCCGGCCGGAGTAGAGCGCCTTGCCGTCGCGCTCGCCGCGTGAGGCGATGATGGCGCGGACCTTGTCGCCGTTGAGCGCGCCGTTGTTCTCGCCGGGCGGGATGAACAGGTCTTCCTTGGCCGTCGGGTCCGACGGCGTGACGAAGCCAAAGCCCCGCCGGTTGTGCGAATAGGTTCCGATGAACCCGTCCGACTTTTCGTGCGAACCGGGGAGCACGAGGCATCCCCGCTGGCCGAGCACGACGCGACCCTGGTCCATGAGCGCGCGGAGCGCGTCGCGGAAAGTCGAATAGGCGTCGTCGGTGTGAAGTTCGAGGTCTCGGGCGAGGTTGCGCGGCTTGGCCGGCTGGTAGCGCTCGCTCTTGAGGTGGGAAAGGATACGTGACTGAATGGATTCTGACATTCTGGGATCAATCTAACCGCGGAGGCGCGTAAATCGCGGCGGAAAAACAAAAGTTGCGCTGCAAAGCCCGCCCGCCGGGAACAGTTCCACGATCGGGCGTTTGCGTCTCAGACGGCTTTGGTATGTGCTTGAAAAGGGTAGGAGCTTTGGGATAAAAGGGGAAACCAACGGGTTGATTCGGCCAGCCGGGTCAGGCCGGGCAGCCAAGGCGAGTGGAATTATGTCGTGAACACAGGCAAAGAGTGGTGGTGGGTGGGGAGGGGGTGAGACGAACCTGAGTTTACCGTCCGCCGGCGATCGCCGGGACGATGGAGATTTCGTCGCCATCTTTCAGGGGGGTCTCAAGATTCTTCAGGAAACGGACATCCTCGTCGTTGAGGTAGATGTTGACATATCGGTTCAATTGGCCCGGGGCTTTGAATAGCCTTGCTTCGATCCCGGCCGCCTTGCCCTTTAGCGATTCCAACGCCTCGCCTACCGTACCGCCGGCGGTTTCAATCGCGGCGGCTCCGTTGGTAAACATGCGAAGGGGGGACGGAATTCGGATCTTGATGGCCATTTTCTTACTTACTCTCCTCGGAAACATGCTAGTCACCTTCGCTGCCCGGGGCTGCGCTGGCGACTCGTCAATTCGGTGATCAGGGCTTGCACGGTGTTGTCCCACGATTCCACACGCTCGCGCCTGCGGTCCCAGACCAGCCCCGACCCGTCCGCTCTCAGGCGAAACGGGTACTCATCGGATTCTACGCCGCGAAGTCGCTGAAGGTTCTGCACCACCAGTTGCAGCTCGTTCGCCGGGGCCGACACTGACCACGATCGGATGTCCGCCAGCGCGTTGTCACGCATCGCCTCCGACCGCCACCCCAGCTTCGCCCGCGCCGCAATCTCCTCGAACGTCAGCACGTACTTCCCAGCCGACATCGGCAACCGCTCGATCAGCGCCTCCCGATACGAAAACACCGGCCTGTTGCTCTCAAACGCCTTGTCCGTCACGTCGCGGAGCTTGTCGTTGGCTTGGTCTTCCGACCCCGGCCGAAGGCGACTGCCCATCGACTCGATCTCCGACCGTGTCCGCGGTTCCACAGCCGGGTTGACCACGCCCGCCGGGGCGCGTTGGTACAGCGCCGCCAAACGCTGCACCGATTTCTCGTCCAGCGTCGCGGGCAACGCCGATAGCAATTGCCACTTCACGTACGCGTCCGCCCGCGGGTTAGGCGAGTGCTTCGTGTCCAGCGCCCGCCACAACTGGTCCGCCGTCGGCTGAAGGTCGGCTTTTAGGAAAAAGTCGGGCCGGTTTCGCGCGAGCGTGCGGTTGGGTCCCTGCGACTCGTCGAACTCCTCGAGCAGCGCCTTCACCGACGCCGGAATCGGATTGGGGGCAGCCACCTCCGCCCCGCGGCGGGGGGCCTGAACGCGCGCATTTCGCGTCGCCGCAAGTCTCTCGGCCGGCACCGGACGGGTCGTAAGGGCGTCTGCGTTCCCCGGTCGACTGGCTGGCAGCGTCGTCGGCGTAGCGGTACCGTCCGGCCCCGCCTCCACCTGCCGAGCGCACACCCCCACCCCGCCCCCCAACACCGCCACCGCAAACACTTTCCAGCACACCATACTCATCCCTCTCTCGCCAACGATCTTACATCAGATCGGCAATCGAGCGGCCCCCCGTTCATTGCTCGCCCGACGCGATGTGCGCCTGCACAGCCGAGAGCTTGGCGTCAATCACCTCCGGAAACGGCAACGCCCCGTTGACCGCTTCCAACGTCTTCAGCCCGTTTCCGGTAATACACAGCACAATCGCCTCGTCCTTGGGGATTTTCCCCTGCCCGAGCAGCTTCCGCAGCGCCGCCAGCGTCGTTCCTCCCGCCGGTTCCGTAAAAATCCCCTCCGTCCGGGCGAGCAAACCAATCGCGTCCACAATCTCATCGTCCGTCACCGATTCGCCGCCCCCGCCCGTCCGAGCCGCCACCCGCGCCACGTCGAACCCGTCCGCCGGGTTGCCGATCGCTATCGACCGGGCGATGGTGTTCGGCTTCTGTGGCGTGATCTCGTCGGTCCCATTGCGGATCGCGTCAATCACCGGATCGCACCCCGCCGCCTGCGCGCCCCAGAACCTGCACCCCGTGTCCTCCACCAGCCCAATCTCCACCAGCTCCCTAAACGCCTTGTCGATCTTCGGCAGAATCGTTCCCCCCGCCACCGGACACACGATGTGCTTCGGCAATCTCCACCCGAGCTGCTCCGCGATCTCAAACCCGAACGTCTTCGCCCCCTCCGTGTAATACGGCCGAAGGTTTACGTTCACAATCGCCCACCCGTAGTGGTCCGCCACCTGCGTACACAGCCGGTTCACATCGTCATACGTCCCCCGCACCCGCACCACCTTCGGCCCAAACACCAGCGACCCCAGCACCTTCCCCTGCTCCAAATCGTGCGGAATAAACACCACGCACTTCAGCCCCGCAGCCGCCGCATGCGCCGCCACCGAGTTCGCCAGGTTCCCCGTCGACGCACACCCCACCGTGTCAAACCCGAACTCCACCGCCTTCGACAACGCCACCGACACCACCCGCTCCTTGTACGACCACGTCGGGTAGTTCGCGGAATCGTCCTTGATGAACAGCTCGCTGCACCCGAGGTACTTGGCCAGCCGGTTCGCCCGCCGCAGCGGAGTCAGTCCCGAATCGAACCCCGTCACCGGCGTGGCCACGGGGAGCAGATCCTTGTACCGCCACAGGTTCCGTGGCCCGGCTTCGATCGACTCCCGCGTGACGTAACTCCGCAGCAGCTCGTAGTCGTACTCCACCTCCAACGGCCCGAAGCACTCCGGGCACACGTGCAGCGCCTCGGCCGGGGTGCGATGACCACACTCCTTGCACTTCAAGCCAACAACGGCCGTCGCCGGTTTAAAACGGGTTGACCGCGCCACCACATCAGCGGCAGCCGGCGTCGGGATCTTCGCGGTAACAGCAATAACTGACGAGGAAAGAGTCGCAGACACGAAAGGCCTCCGGGGTGGGTCCCAGTTGCGAAAACGCCTCTTCCGTTAGGAAGAGGCCGCAGGGAACGTCCCACACGGATCCCACCGATTTCTCGGTGAGGTGATCGCCAAATCCGGCGACTCACCCTCATCCTTATCTTCCCCACTCGCATCAGCCCTTTCGGGAAATTGCGGCGGGAGGGAGTTAGCACCTTCGACCCGGGGGGTTTCCCCGGACTGGGTTGCTGTGGTGTCTGCGGGCCCTAGACCCTCGACCACTCTGGATAAGAAGGCATCTTCAATTGTCGAACACATTGTTCATATGAGATCCCGGTCAGTCAAGTCCCAATCCCGCACTTTTGCCGGTTCGTCTCATCCCGCACCCTGCTCCCGCGGCCGGACTGTTCCGCCCATCTCTCGTACCCTCTCCCGCTCTTGCCTCCGACCGGTAGGGCGTCCGACCGGTAGGCCGCCCGACCGGTAGGGCCTCCGACCGGTAGGGGGGCGAACGCTGGAACAACGTCAGCTTAGGGTGACTCTCACATGGTTATCGGCGTCCTCTCCGACACACACGACCGCGTCCCCGAAACCCGGGCAGCCGTTGCCCTGCTCCTCCGCCACGGCGCCAAAGCCCTCATCCACTGCGGCGACCTCACCGGCCAGGACGTCGTCGATTGCCTCGTCGGCGAAGTCCCCGCCTACTTCGTCTTCGGCAACAACGACTGGGACCGCGACGGCCTCGCCCGGTACGCCGCCGATCTCGGCGTGACCTGCCTGGGCACCTACGGAGTAATCGACCTCGGGGGCAGGAAGATCGGCGTCGCCCACGGCGATGTTCTCCGCCCGTTGACCGAACTCGAAGACACCCCCGACCTGCGGTACCTCCTCTCCGGCCACACCCATGTCTCCGACGACGAATCCGACGGACTCCTCCGCCGCGTCAACCCCGGCGCCCTGCACCGCACCCGCCAAAAGAGTGTCTGCACCATCGACCTAGCAGCCGACGCCGTGCGTTTTCACCTTCTATGACCTTTGCGGCAAAGTGCTTCCTCCCGGCGTACGATGCCGGCGAAGATGGACGAAAAGACCGAAATCGTAATCAGTATCCGCCGTTGGCAGCCGCGCGACGCAGCCGTCTGCAGGGTCCTTTACCGTGAAGGTCTCATCGGCGGAGTCATCGCCGAAAGCGACACCGGTGTCGACATTGACGACATCGCAACCGCCTATATACAAATCCCCGGTAACCACTTCTGGGTCGCCGAAAACTCCGACGCGGAAGTCGTCGGAATGATCGGCGTCCAACACCACGAGGCGGGCGTCGGCGAAATCCGCCGACTTCGCGTCCGACAAGATTTGCGCCGCAAAGGCATTGGCAGCAAACTTCTCGAAACCGCCATCCGATTCTGCAACGACAACGGCCATCTCAAGATCATGCTCGACACGTTCATCGACCGCGATCCGGCCATCAAGCTCTTTGAGAAGTTCAACTTCCGACACCAGCGCACCCGCACCGTCAACGGCAAGGAGTTCCTCTACTTCTACCTCGACATCTACGGAGGGCAGGAGCGAAAGCGTGGCTGAGCCCCCGCGAGCACAAGGGCAAGCTTGGCGCTTACGTCAAAGACCGGGCCACGTGGCGAAAGTGGTTGGAGAAAATCGGCAAAACTAGCAAGGGCGTCTGGCTGGTGTACTACAAGAGGCAGTCCGGCAAGCCCCGCGTGTCGTACGACGAGTCGTTGGAGGACGCTGCGCTTCGGGTGGATCGATCCGGTGGTCAACTTATTTGACGACCAGTGCTCCGTGCAGTGGTTCGCACCCCGCAAGCCCAGGGGAACGTGGTCTGAGCTCAACAAGAAGCGCGTCGCCGACCTCATCGCCAACGGCCTGATGCGGCCCGAAGGCCAAGTTAACGTCGATTCTGCCCTCGTCGACGGCCGCTGGGAAGGCCTCGACGCCCACGAACGCCTCGAAGTCCCCCCCGACCTCGCCGCCGCACTGAACGCGTCCAAAGCCCGCGCCAACTGGGACAGTTCTCCCCCTCCAGTGGTAAGGAAAATCTCACTTGGATCGGCACGGCCCAGAAACCCGACACCCGAGACGCCCGGATCGAAAAAACCGCCCGAATGGCCACTAAGAACGTCCGTGCCCAGTTCGACCGCGAGTGACGGGGTATACACTCCGGCCGCATGACTTGGACCCCGGAAAAAATCTCTGAACTCGCCACCGGATACTGGGCGTCGCAGGCCCTCCTCGCCGCCGTCGAGGTCGGACTCTTCGAAGCCCTCCCCGCCCCAGCCACCGAAGCGTGCGCCCGCGCCGGAATCGACCCACGCGTCGGCGAGATGCTCCTTGACGCACTCGTCGCCATCGGCTTGGTCGTGCGAAACGGCGACACCTACGCCGTCGAGCCCTCGGCCGCACCCTCGCTCTCCGCCCGCTCCCCCGTCTCCATGGTCGGGGCACTGCGGTTCAACTCCGCCATGTACGCCATATGGGGAAAGCTCGGCGATGCCGTCAAGACCGGCCAGCCCGTCGTCCCCCCCGGTGGACACCTCGGAGCCGACCCCTCCCGCACCCGCGGGTTCGTCATGGGAATGCACTCCCGCGCACTGGCGTTGCTCCCCCCCGTCGCCGCCGCCATCGACCTCGGTAACGCCACCACACTCTTGGACGTCGGCAGTGGCGCGGGCACCCTGGGCAGAATGCTCGCCGAGAAAAACCCCGATCTCCGCGTCACCCTCCTCGACCTTCCCGCCGTCACCGATGTCGCACGCGAGCTTACCGCCGCCCACCCCACAGCCGCCCGCGTCACCCACCTTGCAGCCAACTACCTCACGGCGCCCCTCCCCTCCCCCTACGACGCCGTCCTCCACTGCGGTGCCCTCCACCAGCACTCCGCCGCCGACGCAACCGCCCTCATCGCCCGCCTCACCGCCGCCACCCACCCCGGCGGCCGTGTCGTCGTCGTCGATCTCCTCGCCGGACCCGCGTTCTCCATGCTCTTCGGACTCAACATGGCCCTGATCTCGCCCCAATCCCGGATGCACTCCCCAGCCGAGGTGCGTCAATACTTCCTCGCCGCCGGCCTCGACGACGTGCGGGATCACAGCGTCGGGGCGCTGTACCATCTGGTCAGCGGGGTCCGACGGTAACTGGCGGAGACGACGATGACGCGATGGATGAGTGTGCTTGCGATAGTCCTTACCGGCTGTGCGGGAAACACGGGAACCGACTCTCCTTCCCGGCCGGTCGCGCAACCCGGCGACACGCCCGCCACCCAACCCGGATCGACCACCCAAATGACCCCCGACGAATTCAGCGACCGGCAGTGGCAAAACCGACTCCTTGTCATCTTCGCTGACGAGGAATCCGACCTGCGACTCGACGAGCAGCGGCGGGAGATGGGGCCGATGATCGCCCAAATGCGCGACCGTGACGTCATGATGGTCGAAATCGTCGGCCAAGATCCGCTGCGTGAAACCCTCGGCGTGGGCAACGAAGGGTTCCACGTCGTGCTAGTCGGCAAGGACGGCGGCGTGAAGCTCCGCTCGGAAGCTCCCGTCCGCGGCGCGCGAATCGTTTCGCTGATCGACTCCATGCCCATGCGGCAAGACGAAGTCAAACGGCGCGGCTCGTAGGAACAATGCTACTGCCCCTGGTAGGGGATGTTCCCGAACCCGATCCCCGTCGACGGCTGGTTGAAATTGCTATTGGGACCCGTGTTGAAAAACGAGTTGTTAAACCCGTTGATCGGGAACCCATAGGAGATAAACGGCGAATTGATCACATACGGTCGGCGCAGCGAAATCCACTGCACGTAATACGCGTAATCCAGAAGCAGGTCGGCGGTGCGGGCGGTTTGGTTCGCGTAGACCGTGGCGGCTGCGGTGTCTTCCCGCGCTTCGCGAACGGTCCGCCGCGCACTGGCCAGTTCCGGCCCCGTCCGCAGGCGCAGTTCGAAGTCCCGTCGCATCGCGTCGACCCGGGCGTTGGCTGTCACCAGCGCCGTCCGCGACTCGCGCACAGACTTGTCACCCGTCAGCGCCTGCGTCTCCAACCCGCCCAGTCTCTGTGACAGCGATAGCCGGTGCGCGAGCAGGGCATCCAACCGCGTCGCATCCTCCGGCGAAACACTCGTGTTCGGCGGCCGAGACGCGATCCGCGCACGGTGCAACTCGATCAACCGCGACGAGTCTGCAACCAAAAGCCGTGTCTGCCGCGCCTCGGGGTCCGAATCCAACGCGGTCAGTGTGGCGGTTCGCGCCGCGTCAAAGGTGGCGTACGCCCGCTGACGCTCAACCAGCGACTGCAAATACCCAGCCGAGTTCTCGAACAGCATCCGCTGAATCCGCACGAAATCGTTAAGCTCGTCCCGCGTGTTCTCCAGCCGAACCCGCGATCCTGCCGCAGCGGCCCGCGCCGGGGCCACCAACGTGAAAGGATCGATCGCCGATGGCACGGCTTGAGTCGCCGCCTGTTGAGTCCCAGCAGGTATCGACGGCTGAGCAGGCGAAATGGTCTGCGCGGACAATCCATCGGGTAGCACCGCCGTCGCCAAAGCGGCGACAATCACAGCGGTCGAGGTGCGCTGGAGGAGGGAATCAAACATGGGTTTCTCTAGTATCTGTACGGATGTGGGAACGCCCGGTTGCGGTCAAAGTCGTCGCGGACCGGCGGTTACAACAGTTAAGACCCCCCACCCAGTCAGGGGTTAGGACATCGGACGCGAACAGGGTCAGTACGGGCAAGGTTAAAAACCGAAGGAATTTGACATTTGATACACTCGCCGACGCCCTCGCAGATGCAAAACTTTGCGTCCATGCCGAGTAATCCCGCCAGCTTGCTCAAAAAGGCAACTGGATCGCCAGCTAAGCACTCGGCCACCTCGCCTACTGGATCAACTCCGGTTTCGACTGATACGAGCTCAAACCGGGGTTCTTTCTCCAACTTATCGGACCCCTGCTCAACCGCATGACGCTCAGAGGTGCCAGCCCTGCAATGCGCCTGTCCGGGGTCGAAGGAGGCACCTACGGCATCGAAGCTCTAGACTCCCGCGAAGGCCTCTGCCCATTCCATTTCGCTGCACTCAGACTCG
>JBBRUM010000002.1:0-28193 GCA_038247815.1 Tepidisphaerales bacterium
GGGGAGGCGATTGAAAAGATGCCGATTTCGACGGTGACGCCAGACGGAGACGGGCCTTCGATGCCGAAGCTGATTGTTCTGGGTATCGCAGCAGCCGTTTTGGTGATTGGTGTCGGTGGTGCCGTCCTGATGCGTCGGATCAAGCCGCGACACGGTTGAACGGTCACAACGGGGAACGGGCCGGGCGGTCAGAGGGGTTGAGCGGCACTTCGCCGAGCTTGTAAAGCCGGAACGATCCGGAGGCCTGTACTTCGACGAGCGGGTTGGTCGGGTTTTCGGGCAGGGGATGGTTGGTCAGGATGTAGGTTGCTCCGAAGTGTCGCGCGGTGGAGAGAAGTTCGTCGGGGGTTCGGGCGGCGTAGGCGGCGTCGAGCTGCTGGAGGGTGGAGGGGAAATTACCGGCGAAGACCATGAGGTTGTCTTGGCCGGTGACGTGCTGCATGCGGCGTTGCCACTCGGGCATTTCGGCGGAGGTTTGGGGGATGGCCTTGAAGTTGATGACGATGGAACGCAGTGCGGCCAGGCGCCAGGACTGCTCGCCGGGGGGGACGAGGAAAGTGGCGTCCTTGGGAGTGTTGGCTTTCGCCCAGGTGGCGAGGCGAAGGTAGTCGGCGGAGTCCTCGGGGATGTAGTTCAAGCCGAACCAGCGGCCCCAGCCGAGGGCACACACCACCAGCACACTGGCCAGCCCGCCGAAGCAGGCGGAAGGGGAGGGGTACCGGGACCGGGGCCGGGCGGAGGCGGCGAAGAGTACGGCGGCGGTGAGCAGGGTGGTGAGGAGGAGCGGAGTCGAGCGGCCCAGGAGGAAGTCGCGGGCGGTGGGGCCGGCCAAGCCGCCGGCTGCGAGGGCGTATCCGCCGACGAGGAGGGTGATCACTGCGGCGGCCACCCAGCGCGGGGACCACTTCCCGAGGACACCGGCTTCGAAGATCCCCCATGCCGTCAGGGCACAGCCCAGCCACATGAGGTGGATAGTGAACCGGAAGATCGCCATTTGCACCAGTCGCTCGGAGACGAAGATCACCCCCGCGAAGATCAGCGCCAAGGAGATGGCGGCGAGCAACAGGCAGGAGACGGCGAGCAGCGCCCGACGCGGCGCGTCGTCGATCCGCCAGCCGAGCTTGAGCAGGACCAGCGCGCCCGTGACCACGGTCCACAGCGAGGCGATGAACACCGCCGGCGGCCACGACGCGGGGTAGTAATGGTGGGGGTGGCGCAGGCGGGCGTAGAGGTCGATGAACTCGGGGAGGGGCATGCCCGGGCCGGTGCGGGTTTGCTGGCCGAGGTGCAAAAGGGCGGGGAGGATGTTGATGTTGACGAGCACGGCGGCGAGTAGGGCGGGTCCGACGTACTTGCGGAAGGCGGCGCGGGGGCCGGACAAAACGCCCGGCTGGGCGAGCACGCCGGCGGCGAGGACGAACGGGGCGACGACGGCGTGGTTGATGTGGAAAATGCCCGCGACGCCGGTCCAGACGGCGGCCAGCCAGATCCGGCGTTCCATAAGCATCGCGATGGCGGCGAGGACGGCGACGTTGGAGACGTTACTCGGGAGAAACGCGCCGTCCTGAAGGAACTGGAACCCGCCGAGGCCGGTGCCCGCGGCTGAGAGGTGCAGGAAGACGACCGCGGCGAGGTAGGTGGTGGGGCGAGTGAACTCGCCGCCGATAGCGCGGACGATCCGCCAGGCGAAGTAATGGAACGCGACGACGGTGATGAGGTAGCCGATGAGGAACACCGGCTGGAGGATGCCCAGCGAAAGGCACCAGCGGGTGAGCAGGGAGAAGAGGCCGTGGTACTGGAGCGTGCTGTTGGTGAACCAGTCGTTGGCGAGGATGGCGGGGTCGGCTTGGCGGAAGGCGTCGAGAAGGTAGACCGTGTGGTTGCTCTTACCGAACTGATAACCGGAGAGCACCAGTGACATGAGGCAGCCGACGGCGACGGCGAGGGCGACGTGGAGTCGACTTGCGGGCGAGGCGGACAGGGAAGTGAGCGTTGTGTCGGACTCTGACGAAACCTTCAACATGGGCCGGGAACCATAACGCACGCGGGGGCCAAACCCAATGCTGCCCGAGAGGGACTGGCAATTCTGTCGTCTCGTTTAGCCGCCGCAGGGGGGACTCGTCGCTCTGTGGTGCTAGTCGATCTCTGGGTTGCGGGCGAACTTGACGTAGGGCACGCGGAAGTCGAACTTCGCGGCGAAGCGGGAGCGGGCCTGTTCTGTGAAGTCGCGGCTGGTGGTGTAGCGGGCTTCGAGGGCGGCGACTCGGGAGGTGATGAAGCGGGCGGTTTCGCCGTTGTTCAGCGAGTCTACACGGATTTCGGTGCGGGGTTGGAACCCGGCAGCACCGCCGAAGGCGACTCGGTCGTCCTGCTCTACGCCGTCACCCGAGACGCCGATGGCCCCGACGAGAACGCCGTTTTTGTAAAGGGGAACGCCGCCCGGGAAGATCGTGATGCCGTTGGCCAGCGGGCCGGAACCGAGGTTGCCCGGCGTAAGCGAAAGCTGGTTCTGCAGTTCGAACAGCGGGCCGGAGGTTCCGCCAGAGCTGATGCCCGGGGCGAAGAACTTCTGACCCATGAACCCGATAGCGCGGGTGGAGAACGCGTGCGCGTCGTCGGAGAAAAACGCCGAGGTCCGGGCCTTCTGCACTGCGACGTCGAACGAGAAGTTCGTGCCGTCGTTCATCCGGAAGACGCCGAGTACGTCGCCGTCGCGGTCGGTCACGGCGATGTGGACGATGACCGGGACGCCGATGGGCAGGCGGATCGCCGCGCGGTCGGACAGCGCCTGCCGAACGGCATTGCCGACGATGGTTTCGACGTCGGCGAGGGTAAGCCGCTGGTCGTCCGACACGGGGTCGTTGGAGGGCTGGAACCCGAAACCGGGCAGGGTTGTGTTCTTCAGTTCGCCGGCGATGCCGAACCGGGATGCGTCGACCTTGGGGTAGGGGTTGGCGACGGTGGCGGTGGGGGCGGTGGTGATGGTGCCAGCGCCGGATGCGACGAGCTGATCGAGAGTTTGGAAGGCCCGGCCGCGTGCGGTGGGGGAGTTGACGAACGGGAAACGCAGTCCGGGACCGGGCAGGAAGATCTTGGTCGCCCGGATCGACTCGCGGGGCATCATATTCAGGCGGAGGTTGGCGGGTGCCCGGGCGCCGGAGGCTCCGGCGAGGGCGACGGATTCGTCGAAATCACTTTCCTCCCTGCCATTGAAGACGCGCTGCCCTGCCGAGGCGAGATTGGCGCGGGGGGCAATGTCCCTGCCGTCGCCGGCTACGCCGATTCCGCCAGCGGGGCGGTTGCCGTTGAAGAACAGGGGCAGGCCGCCTGGGTCACCCGAGACTCCCGGTGTTTGCGCCGCCGAGACGATATCGCCGCCGGGAAGCGTCGAGAACTGCACGCCGTAAAGAGGCCCGCCCGCCGTGTTGCGGATGGGCCAGGGGAAGTGGTCCTGAATGATGAACCGCGCTGTGCGGGTGGTGAATGCGTTTTGGGTGCTTTGGAAGTAAGCCCCGGTGCGGGCTCGGGCCATGGCTTTGCTGATCGAGTCCTGGGTCGCTCCCGTGGTGGCGAAGACGCCGAGAATGTTGCCTTCACGGTCAGAAACGGCGACGGCTTGGCCGGGGCGGGCCTGCGAGGCGGCTTGGCTGAGGATCTGGCGGACTTGATCCGAGCTGAGGAGGTTTTCAGCCGTGCCAACGGCGGGGCGGGCTCGGTTGGACTGCGGGGTAATCGGGCTAACCGCCGCGACCTGTGCAACTGGTGCCCGGGACACGGGAAGCTTGGGGGCGTGGAGTTGCAGGTGGGTTATGGAAAGGTGTTGACGGGACTCCAATGTTTCGATCAGATTCCTCATGGATCAAGCTCCCCGGTTTTCACCGAATGCGCGGAAACGGACGTCCATGCCCCGGACGCTCCGACCTGACATCCGACAAGCTATCTGAGAACGTCGCTCCGGGCAAAGAGTTTTTTCGGATCCGGGTGCGGACGTGATGTCGTACCAATTTTGTCCGGTATTCGCGCACATACTGCGCGGCGTAGCCGGGATGGGCCGGAGAAAAAAAGTGTTGCCGTTCGCGGCCATCGCGTTTACGTTCGGCAACATCACGCACGGTTAGGTTCGAGGGAAGTGTCCGGGAAGTACAGGGATCAGGAGTAGAGTCGGGGCGGGATTTCGGGGAAGCGATGGGACTGCAACAAATCACGCAACGCTATCGTAAACGACAGATTCTCGGTTCCGCGGCGACGGCGGCCGTTGCGGCGTCGCTGTTTTTGTGCGCTGAACTGCGGGCGCAGTCGTCGATGTTCCCGCCGACGTCGATGTCGCTGGCCCAGCCGAGCACGGCCCCGGCCACGACGACCGCCGCCCCGGTCGACACCGAGCCCTACGTCCCCCCGCCGATGGGCACGCCCGGATTCACCGGCCCGACCACCGTCGAGCCGCGCCGCTCGATCCCCGGCGATACGCAGACCCTCCCTATCCCCGACCGCTGGCGCGTCGGGCTCCCCGATGGCTACGTGCAGAACCGCCGCTCCATCGGCTGGTTCGACCCGTACAACCAGAACGTACTCAAGGGCGACTATCCGATCTTCGGCGACGACTGGTTCCTGATCGTCAGCGCGGTTTCCGACACGCTCGCCGAGGCCCGCCGGATCAACAACCCCTCGGGGACCTCCGCCACCAACAACGACAACATCAGCTTCTTCGGCCGCGGCGACCAGCTTTTTTTCAACCAGAACCTGATTCTCATCGTCGAACTTTTCCAAGGAAACACGTTCTACAAGCCTCGTGACCTTGAGTTCAAGGGCACCTTCGTCCAAAACTTCAATTACGTCGCCATTCAAGAAACCGGCCTGCTCGAGCCAAACCCCGGCGACGGCTCGACCCGATACGACGACCACTTCGCCATCCAAGAACTTTTCGCCGACAAGCACCTGACCAATTTGTCGGTGAATTACGACTTCTGGGCGATCCGCGCCGGTATCCAACAGTTCAACGCGGACTTCCGCGGCCACTTGTTCTTGGACAACCAGCCGGCCGTCCGGATCCTCGGCAACTACGACAACAACAAGCTGATCTACAACCTCGTTTACCTCCATACGCTTGAGAAGGACACCAACTCGGGCCTGAACAGCTTCGACGTCCGCGGGCAGGACATCTTCATCGCCAACGTCTTCCGGGAAGACTTCATCTGGATGGGTTATACCGCCCAGCTCTCCTTCGCCGCCGTCTTCGACCACGGCGACACGCAGTTCGACGAAAACGACTTCCTCGTCCGCCCCCAGCCGATTGGCACGATCGGCGAAAAGGAAAACAAGGTCTATTACCTCGGCTGGGCCGGCGACGGAAAAATCGGCTGGCTGAACGTTTCGCACCAGTTCTACCAGGCGCTGGGCACGGAGAGCCTCAATCCCATCGCCGGTCAGGGCACGAACATCAACGCCCAGTTTTTCGCCCTCGAGCTGTCCGTCGACAACGACTGGCAGCGGTACCGCGCGTCGTTCGCCTACGCCTCGGGCGACTCGGACCCCACCGACAGCGAAGCAACCGGGTTCGACACCATCTTCGACAACCCCAACTTCGCCGGTGGACAATTCTCGTACTTCGTCCGCCAGGCGATCCCCCTCACCGGCGGCGGCACGGGCCTCGTCGGGCGCAACTCGTTCGTACCCTCGCTGCGAACCAGCAAGGAGCAGGGGCAGTCGTCCTTCGTCAACCCCGGCCTGTTCCTCTACAACATCGGCGCCGACTTTGACGTCACGCCGAGGACCAAAGTCTTCACCAACGCGACCTACCTGCAGTTCGCCACGACCGAGGTGCTCGAGACGCTGCTCTTCGACGACAAGATCGGCCGAGACATCGGTTTGGACCTGTCGGTGGGCGTGCAGTACCGCCCGCTGAACTCGCAGAACATCGTGATCACCGCGGGGGTGGCCGCGCTGGTCCCGGCGTCGGGGTTCAAGGACATCTACACCGCTGAAACGCTGTACAGTACTTTTCTTTCCGTGACGTTGACGTATTGATTCCGGTTGATTTTGAGGTTGTTTCCGCTGTTTTCAAAGTAGTAGGAATAAGCAATGTCCAACCAGTACACTAAGCACCAAAAGGGCAAACTTGGGGCCTTCATCGCGCTGACGGCGATGTTCGGTGTGGCGCTGTGGTCCTTCACCGCGCCGGCGTCGCCGGACTCACCGGCCAGACTGGCTGGTGTTCAGGGACAGGTTGTGTTTGCGGGAATGCAAACCGCGCCGGCCGCAGCCTCGACCACTCCCGCGCCCGCCACGGAAACCACCGCCACCGCCTCCTCCGACCCCCTCTCGTTCCTCGACGACCCCAAGCTCCTCGAGCAAGCCAAGGAGTTCGGCTTCGAGTATCCCGTCGCCCCGAAAGGTAACCGTTCCCCGGAGCAGATCTCGGCGTTTAACTCCGCGTCGTCCTGCATCGCCTGCCACACCGGATACGACACCGTCCACGAACAGTCGATGCACCCTAAGAATGTCGCCCTCACCTGCACCGACTGTCACGGCGGCAACCCGAAGGTCGAGGTCCCCCGCGGTATCGCCAAGGACGCACCCACCTACGACGCGCTGATGAAGATGGCGCACCCCACCCCACGGCTACCCAAACTCTGGAAAACCGCCGCCAACCCCGAAATCCCCGGGGCCAAGGTCCAAGCCGAGTCCCCCGACTACATCCGCTTCGTCAACCCCGGCGACCTCCACGCCGCCTTCGCCGCCTGTTACAACTGCCACGAAAACGAAGTCAAAACCACCCGCACCTCCATGATGTCCCATGGCGCAATGCTCTGGGGCGCCGCCCTCTACAACAACGGCAGCCATCCCCGCAAAGACGCCGTCTACGGTGAGGGATACACCTTCAGCGGCGAGCCCGGAAAGCTCCTCCCCACCACTTGGCCCTCCTCACCCAAAGGCCCGACCAAAAACGACGTGGTGAAAAAAGGCCACCTCCCCTTCCTCATGCCCCTGCCCCGCTGGAACATCACCCAGCCGGGCAACATCCTCCGCGTGTTTGAACGCGGCGGACGACGCCGACCCATTCTGGGCATCATCGACCCCCTCGAAGACAACGGCAAGCCAGAGGTGCGACTGTCGATCCGCGGTTTTGGAACCGACGTCCGGACCGATCCGGTGTTCATCGGATTGCAGAAAACCCGCCTTTTGGACCCCACGCTCAACCTCTTCGGCACGAACGACCACCCGGGTGATTACCGCGCCAGCGGCTGCTCCGCCTGCCACGTGGTGTACGCCAACGACCGCTCGCCAATTCACTCCGCTGGGTACGCCAAGTTCGGCAACCGCGGCAAGACGATCAACAAAGACCCCACGATCAGCAAGGAAGCCTCCGGCCACCCGATCGAGCACAAGTTCACCTCCGCCGTGCCCTCGTCGCAGTGCATGGTCTGCCACGTGCACCCCGGTACGAACGTAGTCAATTCGTACTTCGGGTTCCAATGGTGGGACAACGAAATCGACGGCAAGCACATGTACCCCGAGAAGCAGAAGAACCCCACCGAGGACGAACGCTTCGCCGTTCACCAGCGCAACCCCGAGGAGTCCGCCGTGCGGGGTCTCTGGGGAGACCTCTACCCCAATGACAAATCGCAAACCGGCCGCGTCGCCGGGAAAGACTTCCTCGCCAACCTCACCGACCTCAACCCCGAGCTCTCGCACACGCAGTTCGCCGATTTCCACGGCCACGGCTGGGTGTTCCGCGCCGTCTTCAAGCAAGACCGCCACGGCAACATGCTCGACGTCAACGGCGACAAGGTCCTCCCCACCGCCGCCAACATGGGCGCCGCCGTTTCCTTCGCCTCCACCCGCCCCGCACGACCCCCCGCCGGCCAGCCCGTCCACCTCAAGGACATTCACCTCGAAAAAGGCATGTCCTGCGTCGACTGCCACTTCGCCCAAGACATGCACGGTGACGGCAACCTTTACGCCGAAACCCGCGCCGCCATTATGGAAGACTGCATCGACTGCCACGGCACAGAAAAGGAACCCGCCAAGATCCTGCAGTACCTCAAGCTCGCCAACCGCGACCGCTCCTCCCCCGTCGGCCGCAACCTCCTGCTCAACGCCTTCTCCGGCGCCGCCGCCAAAAACGGCATGACCGACGACCAAATCATTGCCCGCAACCGCCGCGTCATCGATCAGCACTGGGCACCCCGTCTCACCGACGGCAAGCTCATGCAGGTCTCAGCCGAGAAGGACGAGCGCAACCGCCCCAAAGTCACCTGGGCCACCGTCCAAACCGTCGACACCTTCAAACCCGACTCCTGGTGGGCCAAGGACACGGGCCCCACCGGCGGCACGCACCCCAACTCCCCCGCCCTCGCCCGATTCGCCCACACCGTCCGCAAGGACGGAAAG
The DNA here is from genome assembly GCA_038247815.1 of Tepidisphaerales bacterium. GTDB lineage: Bacteria > Planctomycetota > Phycisphaerae > Tepidisphaerales > Tepidisphaeraceae > JBBRUM01. Next base: position 8,392 of record JBBRUM010000002.1, read on the forward strand.
ACCTGGGGCGCTCCCCCCACCAAAGATGAAACCTCCCCCGAACTCGCCCTCGCCCACAGCTCCGACACCATGAGCTGCTACGCCTGTCACACCTCCTGGACCACCGCCTGCTTCGGTTGCCACCTTCCCCAAAAGGCCAACATGAAAAAGGACGTCCTCCACTACGAAGCCGACGAGCTCCGCAACTACACCAACTACAACTTCCAAACCCTCCGCGACGACGTCTTCATGCTCGGCGTCGACTCCACCGTCAAGGGCAACAAAATCGTCCCCGTGCGGTCCAGCTGCGCCGTCCTCGTCTCCTCGAAGGACGCCCTCCGCCAGTGGGTCTATTCCCAGCAGCAAACCATCTCCGCCGAGGGCTTCTCCGGTACGGCGTTCTCCGTGTACTTCCCCCACACCGTGCGGTCCATCGAAACCAAGAACTGCACCGACTGCCACGTCTCGAAGGAAAATGACAACAACGCCTGGCTGGCCCACATCACCGTCCAGGGCACCAACTCGGTAAACTTCCTCGGCAGATACGCCTACGTTGCCACGGGCAACGCCGGATATGAAGCCGTCGTCGTCACCGAGCGCGAAGAACCCCAAGCCGTCATCGGGTCCCGCCTCCACGAAATGGCCTACCCCGACAACTACCGCGATCACCTCAAACGCGGCATGAAGCTCGACGAAGCCTACGACAAGGGCGGCCGAGAGGTCCTCGACCTCCAGCACCGCGGCGAATACCTCTACGCCGCCTGTGGCAAGGACGGCTTCTTCGCCTTCGACATCGCCAACATCGACAACAAGGGCTTCTCCGAACGCATGACCGTCGCCCCCGTCTCGCCTCTGGGCCAGAAGTTCTTCGTCAAAACCAAGTACGCCACCTCGGTCGTCTCCCCGAGCACCATGGCCATGGATCCCACCCGCCCGCAGTACGCGGAAAACGAGGAGCAGAAAATCCACCCGCTCTACGCCTTCCTTTACGTCACCGACAAGTACGAGGGCCTCGTGGTCATCGGCAACAAGCCGGGTACGAAGGAAGCCAAGAAGAACAACGTCGGCGTCGCCACGCTCCTCGACGGCGACCCCGAAAACAACTTCCTCTCCCGTGCCCTGGCCTTCAACCCCGACGGCGCCCTCACCGGCGCAGTCTCCATGACACTCCACGGAACCGTCGCCTATATCTGCGTCGACAAGGGCGTAGCCGTCGTCGACCTCGACAATCCCCTCGCCCCCAAGCTCATCACCGTGCTCCCCATCCCGAACGCCAAGAAGGTCGCCTTCCAGTTCCGTTATGGCTGGGTCGCCACCTCCGACGGCCTCAAGACTATCGACGTCACCGACTCGCGCAACCCCAAGATCGTCGAGGGCGGCGATCTCGCCATCCCCGGCGCACGCGATATCTACACCTCACGCACCTACGGATACGTCGCAGCCGGCAAAGGCGGCGTCGCCATCATCGACCTCGAGAAGCCCGAGCGCCCAGTCCTGATCGAAACCTTCACCGGCGGCGGCGCCATCGTCGACGCCCGGCAGGTCAAGATCGGCATGACCAACTCCTCGATGTTCGCCTACGTCGCCGACGGCATCGGCGGCTTGAAGGTCCTCCAGCTCACCAGCCCGGAAGACACGCCGACCTTCAACGGCTTCTCCCCCCGCCCCAAGCCGCGCCTCATCGCCACCTACAAGACCAACGGCCCCGCCTTGGCGATCTCCGAAGGCCTCGAGCGTGACCGCGCGGTCGACGAGTCCGGTAACCAGCTCGCCGTCTTCGGCCGCCGCGGCGCCCGCCCGTTCAACCTTGCAGAGCAGCAGCGGATGTACCTCAAAACCGGCCCCGACGGCATCCGCACCCCCTTCGCCGTCTCCAACCTTCCCGACCCCTCCATCAAGCCCCTCGAATACAAAGAACCCGAAGCCCCCAAACCCGCCGAAACCCCCGCCACCCGCCCCGCCGGCGGAGCACGCCCCTTCCCCGGCCGGAGATAAACCAAGCTTCCCCCTAAACGCCCCGCCAGCCGGTGACCACCAGTCCCCGGCTGGCCCTTTTTCCCAACCCTCCCCTCCCCCTCAGCCTCCCACACCCTTTACTACACCTCACCCACCCACCCATCACCCATACACTTCCCCCAACTACCAAATACCAAGGACCCCCCCATGCCCGCCGAAAACGGCCTACCCAAACTCATCCGCCTCATTCTCGCCTTCTTCCTTCCCCCCGTCGGAGCCTTCTTGCAGGTCGGATTCGGCTTGCACTTCTGGCTGAACATTTTGCTTACTATCTGCTTTGTGATCCCCGGTACGATCCACGCTCTTTGGCTCGTCGCCACCGACAAACGGTAAGCCCCCCGGCCTCCCCCCCGATTTGACCCCAGCCCTTTACCCTCCATAATCCCCGCTCTCTCAGCCACAGGCATCCCCATGACCCCCACCCCCACGAAAACGACAAGGACTCCCACCCGGTAGCATCCGGCGTTGCGTTCCTCGTTCTCGCGTCGTCGGTGGGTCGGTCAAGGGCGAGTCCCCTGTGGCTTTCTCTTTATTCTCGCAGGAGCCGTCCCATGTCCGTCCACATCGCCATCGCCGGCGCGACCGGAGCCGTCGGCCAAGAGTTGCTCACCGTCCTCGCCGAACGCAAGTTCCCCATCGCCTCCCTCCGTCTCCTGGCCTCCAAGAACTCATCCGGTAAGACCATGACCTTCGCCGGCCAGACGTACACCGTCGAAGAACTCACCAACGAATCGTTCAACGGCGTCCAGATCGCCTTCTTTTCCGCCGGCGGTTCAATCTCAAAAGAGTTCGCCCCCTCCGCCGTCAAAGCCGGCGCCATCGTCGTCGACAACACCTCCGCCTTCCGCATGCGCGACGGAATCCCCCTGGTCATCCCCGAGGTCAACCCCGCCGCCATCCACAAGCACGTCGGCATCATCGCCAACCCGAATTGCAGCACCATCATCATGAACGTCCCCGTCTGGCCCCTGCACCAGTACAACCGCGTCAAACGCATCGTCGTCTCCACCTACCAAGCCGTCTCCGGCGCCGGCGCCTGGGGCCTCCACGAGCTCGACCAGCAAACCCGCGACTACGCCGCCGGCAAACCCCTCACCGCCCACAAGTTCCCCCACGTCATCCTCGGCAACGTCTTCTCCCACAACACCGCCATCGGCGACAACGGCTACAATGAGGAGGAACTCAAGATGCTCAACGAAACCCGTAAAATCTTCGCCGACCCGCGCATCGCCATCACCGCCACATGTATCCGCGTTCCCGTGCCCCGCGCACACTCCGAGTCCATCAACCTCGAATTCGAACGCCCCATCACCGTCGAAGAGGTCCGCCGCGTTCTCTCCAAAGCCCCCGGCGTCAAAATCGTCGACAACCCCGCCACCAGCCACTTCCCCATGCCCATCGAAGCCGCCAACCAAGACGACGTCCTCGTCGGCCGCATCCGACAAGACATCTCCCGGGACGACGGCCGCGGAATCGACCTCTTCGTCTCCGGCGACCAAATCCGCAAGGGCGCCGCCACCAACGCCGTCCAAATCGCTGAAAGACTGCTTTAACCCCACGTACATCGAACCAGCGCCCACATCAAATGGTTATTGCAATCACCTTACTTCTCGTCGGGCTGGCCTTGGTCGTTATCGGGGGCGACGTCTTCGTCCGCGCTTCCATCGGCATTGCCGGATGGCTCCGCGTGCCCCGCGTTGTCATGGGTGGAACGCTCATGGCCCTGGCCACTACCTCGCCCGAAGTCGTCGTCTCGATCACCGCCGGACTTCAGGGCAACCCCGGTCTGGCCGTTGGAAACGCGGTCGGATCCATCCTCTGCAACTTCGCCCTCATCGCCTCACTGATGGCCGTCATCTCTCCTCTAACTGTCCGCCGTGGAGACGTGGCTGTCGGCTTTTCCGCGTTGGCCGTGTTCTGCCTGGTTTACTTCGTCCTCACTCGCGGCGGCGTCGTGCTCCGATGGGAATCACTGCTGCTCCTTACTACCGGCTCGCTCTACTTCATCATTGAAATCTGGCGATCCCTCCGCGGCCGGGCCGCGATTACACTCCACGACGCGGAGGAAATCATTCAAGTACACCACCCCACCCGAACACCCTGGCGCTCGATCCTTCTGTTTGTGGTCGGCGCGTCCGTCGTCGTCGGCGGCAGCCGCATCCTCGTGTTCCAGGCATCGTTCCTCGCCGAACGCGTCGGCATTCCGTCGATGGTCATCGGCCTGACCATCGTCGCCATCGGAACATCGCTCCCCGAGCTCATCACCGCCGTCGTCTCCGCCCGCAAGGGTGTCGCCGAACTCGCCGTCGGCAATCTCATCGGCGCCAACATCGCCAACCTCACCATCGTAACGGGCAGCGCCGGCGTTCTCATCCCCATCCCCGTCACACGCGCCGACAATCTCCTCCATTTCCCGGCGCTGTTCCTTGTCGTCGCAGTCATTGGAGCGCTGCTCGTCGGTCGACAACACCTCGGCCGAGCCACCGGTGTCGCCCTCATCATCGCCTACGTCATCTACCTCATCACCGTGGTCGGCTTCTCCGGCTTCGGGACGTAAGCCCCGCCGACCCCACCCACGCCGAGCCCCCCGCCTCACTCATGCCGCAACGCCTCGATCGGGTTCATCCGCGCGGCCTGCATCGCCGGGTACAACCCAAACCCCACCCCGATCAGCCCCGACACCACAAAGCTCCCCACCACCGACCACGTCGTGATCTGCGTCGGATAGTTCCCGCCCCCCGTCGCCGTCACCACGATCGGCAGCAGCAGCGCGAAGGTCGATCCCACGAGTATCCCGATCAGCCCCCCCGACAGCGAAATCACAGTCGTCTCGATCAAAAATTGCAGCGTGATGTGCTTCCTCTTCGCCCCCAGCGCACGGCGAATGCCGATCTCCTTCGTCCTCTCCGTCACCGTCGCCAGCATGATGTTCATGATCCCAATCCCGCCCACCACCAGCGAAAAGCTCGCGATCCCCACCATGATGAAGTTGAACAGCCGGTTGAGCTGCTCAGCCGATCTCAAAATCTCAATCGGCGCCTTCACGTCAATGTCACCGCGCTTCTTCTCCGGCGTCGATCCAACCAGATTCTTGACCATCTCAGACACCGGCTCGACCTTGTCGATCGACGACGTCTGCAGCCAAACCTCCGACAACTCAATGTTCCGCTGCTCCCGACTCCCCGCCTCCCTCTTGATGATCTGGTCCCCGAACGCCGCCCGCGCCAGCGTCAGCGGAAAGTACAGATCCCGGTCGATGTCCCGGTTCGTGATCCCCGCCGAGTCCACCCCCGCCCGCAGCCCCGTCGGCTCGAGCACACCCACGATCGTCAACAGCACCGTCGACTGCCCGGACGTACCCACCTGCATCGTCTGTCCCAGCGGATCCTCAAACGGAAACGCCTCCCGCGCCAAAGTCGACCCGATCACCGCCACCGCCGTCGACGAGTTGTAATCCATCGTCGTCAGCAGCCGGCCCCGCTCCACCCGCAAGTTGATCACCTCGAAAATGTCCGGGTGCGTCCCCACCGCGTTTGCATTGAACCGCGTCGACCCCCGGATCACCCGCTGCTCCGTCTCCTTCAACGGAACCACCAGCCGAAGATCCGGCAACTGCCTAATCCGCTCGAGATCCACCCGCTTGATTCCATATTCCAGCACCCGCTGCGCCCGACTACTGGCATCATCCGATGCCGGCGGCCTCACAGACCTCACGACAATGTTCTGCGCCCCAAGCTGCTCCATCTGCTTGGCTGCCGCCTTCTGCGCGCCCGCCCCAATCGCCACCATGATGATCACCGCCGACACCCCGAAAATAATCCCGAGCGCCGTCAACAATGAACGCAACTTGTGCAGCCGCAAGTTCTTCAACCCCAACGAAAACGTCTCAAGCAAAAATGAAAGCATGTCTCCTCGTCTGAAATCCCACCCAGCGGCAACCCCCGCCAATGGTATCCATACCCCGCCACCCACACTCAATCATTGACTTGCCGCCACCCCCCATGACACTCTTTACCCATGCCCTCCACCAACCCCACGCTCTTTCAACGTATCATCACCCGCGAGATCCCCGCCAAGATCGAGTTCGAGGACAACCGGTACATCGTCATCCACGACCTCTCGCCGCAGGCGCCCGTTCACCTTCTTGTCATCCCGAAGACCGTCATTCCGCGTGTTTCTGACATTTCCCCCGCTGACACCGACCTCGTTGGGGGCATGTTCCTGACGGCAGCCAATGTCATGCGCCTGCGTGGTATGTCGGATTATCGCTGCGTCTTCAACTGCGGACCCGGTGCACAACAAACTGTTTTTCACCTGCACCTGCATGTGATGGCTGGGCGTAGTTTCGCGTGGCCGCCGGGCTAGCAGCTTGTTGTTGTGGACAGGCTTCAATCGTAATTACAACGGCGCACTTCGTAACGATACCTAAGTCTATATCACATAAGAAAAAGACCACACCGGCGGTTAAGCACGGTGTGGTCCGGAGGGGAGAAAATGCGCTGTTGCGCTTGCAGTCAGATTACCCAGATTACTTTATCAGGACAAATTGCCGAGTCAAACACTTTGCAACGTCCTAACCTTTAACATGGCTCATATCGACGTCATTCGACCCGCTTCTTGAGCCATTACCCTTTACAAGTCATATATTTAGGAGCATTTCAAAAAAAATACGCCGATTTCCAACTTTTCACCGTCATGTTTTCAACAGGTCGAAGGCATCGACGAGCTCTTTGTGTATTCTGGCCACCCCACCCGCTCCGGAGATCGCTCGAATGGGGGTTCCGAACCGCAAGACAGTTTCTTGCGGCTGAACCACAGCGCTCAACATAGACGCTCCTCGCTGGGTCCCATCTATCCACACTGGGTAAAGAGGGGCACCCGACTTTACCGCAAGAAGCGATATGCCCGTATCGACGGGCAACATCTCGCGCGTCGGGGAGATCCGACCCTCGGGAAAAATCCCCACCACCCCACCGTTAGCCAGCACACGCAGCGCAGCCCGCGCTGCGGCTGAGTCTTTCCCGTCACGGGCCACCGGAATGACCTCCGCCGCTTCCCAGAACCACCCCGACATCGGCAGCTTCAAGTACTCGCGGGCCATCACCCAACGAATATGCCGCCACGTCTGCGCCTGGATGAAAAGCGGGTCCAGTGGCGACGTGTGGTTGGCTGCAATGATCGCCGGCCCCGAGTCGGGCAACGTCAGCCCCGGCCCTTCTATCGTTACATGGTGCACAAGTCGCAGCGCGAACCGGTTCACCGCCATCAGCATCGTTCTGCGCACCATTGTCGCCCGAGCCCCGGTTTGTCTGTCGCCTCGATACCGCCGCCGGGTAACATACGGCCATGACCCAGCTCCGCACAGTCCTCCGCGTCGCCCTCCTCGCAGCCGTCGCCACGCTGTCAGCCGGTGCGGCGATGAAAGACCCCTTCGCAGGCGTTTGGAAAATCACCGCCACCCCCGACAGGGCTGGCAAGGAGTTCACCGACTCCCTCTCCTTCAAGGGCGGCCAGTTCACCCCCGCCGAACTCGTCAAAAAAGGCTGGGCCCCAGCCGCTTACGAAGACGACGTCCGCCAAGGCGGAATCGCCCAGTACACCTCCACCATCAAGCACCCCAAGGACGGCGAGATGAAGTGGACCGGCGTAATCACCGCCAGCGAAATCCGCGGCAACATCACCTGGAAAAAACCCGACGGCGACGAACTCCGATTCTCCTACACCGGAACCAAGCTCTAGGCTGGGTTCACCACAAAGGCATAGTGGGCACGGAGAAAGCACGGACAAATACGCTTTTTCCGCAGAGAACGCAGATCAACATAGAGAAATACTTTCAGAGAGCTCGGCGAGCCGCGCGCGAAGTTCGGGGTCTTGTAATTAATTGAATGGCAATGAAAATTGTCTTCTCCGCATTTCTCTGCATTTTTCTGTGCCCTCCGTGCCTCTCTGGTGAACAAGCACTACGCCTTCTTCGCGTTTCTTAGCTTCGCCATTTCTGTCGTCATGTTGGCCAGTTGGGGGGAGACCGAGTCGCGGGGGTAGCGGATTTCGATCACACGGGGGCCGTTGTCGCCGCCCATGGCCGAGCGGATGGCGCCGTCGAGTTCGCCCTTGGTGCTGGCGACCGCATACTCTCCGCCGCCGACGAGCTCGCAGATCTTCGTGTAGTTCCAGTTCGAAATAACATTGAACTTGCCGTCGCGGATCTTCCGCATCGTGCCATAGCCGTCGTTGTTGAGGATCAGAATGATCGGCTTGAGCCCGAGTCGAACCGCCGTCGATACTTCGGTTCCCGTCATTTGAAACGCCCCGTCGCCCACCAGCACGAACGGCCGCAGCGTCGGGTCAGCCAGGCACACACCCACCCCCGCCGGCACGCCGAACCCCATCGACAGGTAGTACGCCGGCGCGATGAACTCCGCCCGGTTCCGCGTCCGGATGCCCACCGCCCCGAAGATCGCGTCCCCGACGTCCGACACCACGCAGCACTTCTCGTCGAGGTGCAGCGAAACGATCCGGATCACCTCTTCCATCGACAGCTTGTCCATCAGCTCCGACTTCACCAGCGGGGCAAACGGCTTGTGCGGCGTGGGTCGCGCCAGCTTCTTCGGCGTCACCCCCGCAGCCGACAGCTTCACCAAAAAATCGTCCAGCCTCACATCGTGATACCGGTGATACCCAATGTCGATCGCCTCCGTCGTCGCCAGGATCGTGCTCTTCCGCTCCAACCGTGCCGTGAAGAACCCGAGGTTCATGTCCGTCACAAAGCTCCCGAGCATCAGCACGCAGTCCGAGCTTTCCACGTACGTTCGCACGTCGGCGTCCGAGCTCATCGCCCCCGAATAAACGCCCATGTACAGCGGGTGGTTCTCGGCCACGGCGCTCTTGCTCAGCAGGTCGGACGCGATCGGAATGTTCAGTCGCTCGGCGAGCTTGAGCGCGATGTCGGTCAGGTCGTGGCGGTGTAGTTCAACGCCCGCCAGCATCACCGGCTTCTTCGCCTTCTTGATCAACCCCGCCGCCTCGGCGACCGCAGCCGCCAGCGCCCCTTCGTCCGACGGCCGCGCGGGCTCTTCCGGCGGGATGTAAATCGGAACCTCCCGGTCCACCATGTCGTACGGAATCTCGATGTACACCGGCCGCTTGTGACGCAAACACGCCCGCACACACCGCACGATCTCAGCCGACGCCCGCTCTTCATCCAGCAACACCGCCGTCGCCACCGTCACTTCCTCGTACACCTTCCGCTGCGTGTCAAACGTTTTAACCTTGTGGTGCAGCAGCATGTCCTTCTCGCGGTCCGTCTTCCCCGGCGCGCCGGACAACACCACCACCGGGCTCTTTTCCGCGTACGCCCCCGCGATCGCGTTGAGCACGTTCAGCCCGCCCACGCAATACGTCACCGCCACCAGCCCGAGTCCGCGGACCCGGGCGTACGCGTCGGCTGCAAACCCCGCCCCCGGCTCGTGCGTCATCGTCACGGCTTGGATCTTGCTCTTGTCCAGCCACGCGAACGTCGGCAGCGCGAAATCCCCCGGCACGCCGAAGCAGTGCTCCACACCCAAACGGTGCAGGTACTCGAAGAGAAACTCCCCCAACGGCATCCGCGCCGGATAGCCCGTCTCAGCCGCCGCCGGCGACGTGCGCGACGAGCGCTTGGGTGCGGCGTCGGCATGCCTGCCAGTGTGGCCGTTGGTCTTGGCAAGGTCAGTGACTTTGCGAGCGGGTTTTGTGCGATTGCGGGTCGAGGCGGTCACTTCAAACCTCCGGGGTGGGGGGGTGGGGAGTGTGGCGTTGTTGCGCCCCAATCCAATCGACTCGGGCGAAGCCCCAGTCGGGGTCCGCCGACCGGGAACGCCAGTATACCCAACTCCCACCGCACGCAACCGCAATCCGCGCTTTCGCCCTACCATCCCACAAAGTGAACACTGAACGTCCCCACATTCTCTACGCCCTCGAACCCGACCTCACCATCGCCGAGTTCGCAGCCGTCCTCCGCACCTCCACCCTCGCCGAACGCCGCCCCGTCGACCAGCCCGACGTACTCAACGCCATGCTCCGCAACGCCGACCTCATCCTCACCGCCCGCCTAGACGGCACCGGAACCCTCGTCGGCGTCTCCCGCGCCATCACCGACTTCGCCTACTGCACTTACCTCTCGGACCTCGCCGTCGACGCCGCACATCAAGGCCACGGTATCGGCAAAGAGCTCATCCGCCTCACCCACTACCACGCCGGTAAACACACGCTGCTCATCCTCCTCGCCGCCCCCGCCGCCCGCACTTACTACCCCCACATCGGCATGACGCCCCACGACTCCTGCTGGATCCTCCCCAGGGAGCTATGACGAGCCGATCAAGAAGAAAGTCCGCTCCGACTGCCACGGACGAAAACCGGACAAAACCGCACTGCCTGCCGCCCACTCCCATGACTTCAAACACGATCAGCCTTCACTACTTTGTCTCGTCCGTCTTTCGTCCGTGCCAGTCCGAGCCGTCTTTACTCCCGAAGCCCCTTCAACCCCACCTCCGCCCGCCTGCGGTTGACCTCAGCCATCGTCTCCGGCGACGACGTCAGCAGTCTCGACAAGCCGCCCGTCGTCACGCCAAGTCGCTCGGCTGCCCGCGCCACCACCCAGTCGGCGGCTTGCAACACGTCCAGGGCGAATCCCACCGACAACAGATACCCAGCGGACTTCACCCCCGCGTCAACATCGAACTCGCTGGGCGGCGAGAGTCGGTCGAGGTACACGCGGTTTCTGCATCTCAGAGTGAGCGCCAGTCGCAGGCGTTGCAACGCGACATCTTTATTCTTCCCTTGCTCCCGGTACTCGGCGCAGACGGCCACGATTCCTGTGCCTTCGTGAACTGCTCGGACGGCTGACGACGTCTTGTTCTTTTTTTGCCCGCCCGGCCCAGAACCTCTGAACGTATGAAAGATCACACCCGCGTCACCGGGTGCGACCCGGTGCGGATGGGCGATGAGGTATATGGCGGCCGATGCACTCATAAGACCTTAACATGTGACACTTAGCGTTTTCTTCCCCGGCAATGGGCGTTGGATACGTCCCAAGTGTACTAACGGGCTCCCTACGATTGCTAAAACCATGAAAACACTTCTCTCCGTCATTTTGTCGGTACTGCTGGCGTTGTCCGCGACCGTCTCGACCTCGGCTGAGGTCCGCCTTCAGGGTGCGGGCGCGACGTTTCCCAACCCGATCTATCAGCGGTGGGTGACCGAGTACCAGAAGTTACACCCCGATGTCCTGATCGACTATCAGTCGCAGGGCTCGGGTGCGGGGATCCGGGCGATCACGGAGAAGACCGTGGCCTTTGCAGGGTCGGACGCGCCGCTGAACAAGAAGCAACGAGAGGACATCGAGAAGCTCGGTTTGGAAGCCATACACATCCCGACCGTGGCTGGGGCCGTGGTGCTGGCGTACAACTTACCGGGTTTTTCGGGTGAATTGAAGCTCTCCGGTGAGGTGATCGCCGACATCTACGGCGGCAAGGTCACCATGTGGAACGACGCGAAGATCGCGGCACTCAACGAGGGCGTAAAGCTCCCGGCCCTTAGCATCGTCCCCGCCTACCGCACCGACGGCTCGGGGACGACCTTCATCTTCACCAACTACCTCTCGACCCAGTCGGAGTCGTACCGGGAGACCATCGGCAGTGGCACGGCCGTTAAGTGGCCCGCCGGCCAAGGTGGTAAGGGCAACGAGGGCGTGACCCAAGTCGTCCAGTCGACCCCCGGCGCAATTGGCTACGTCGAGTTGATCTACGCCCAAGCCAACAAGATTCCGTTTGCGCTGGTGAAGAACAAAGACGGCAAGTTTGTGAAGGCATCCCCCGAGACCGTCGCCCTCGCCGGTGACGGGGCGGCGTCAGCGATGTCTGAAAAGTCCCTCGCCGTCCCGCTCTGGAATCAGCCGGGCGAGAACACCTACCCCATCTCCGCATTCACCTACATCATCGTCTACCGCGACCTGAACTACCTCGGCGACAAGGGCAAAGCCCAGACCCTCGCCAACTTCCTCGCCTGGGCGACCACCGACGGGCAGTCGGTCGCCAGTGGAATGGGGTACGCACCCCTGTCCCCGGCGGTGCGGGAGAAGGTCACCGCGCTGATCGGTACACTGAAGTACTCCGGAGAACCGATCAAGACCGGTAAGTGATTTCTGCGAATGGGGTTAACGAAAAATTGTCCCCCGCGTCGTGCGCGACGTGGGGGCTTTTGTTTGGTCGCATTAGTATTGCGCTAAGCAGGCGGTCGCCCCGAGGGGTGTCCCTACACTCACGCCCCAATGTCCGCCCCACCGACCAACCCGCCGGGCCCGTCCGACGCCCAGCCCTTTGTGCTGCAGTCGGGTAAAAAGGGCGGCGCGTGGGCGGACCCGGTGCTCAAGTGGCTGACGGCTGGGGCGGCGGTGCTGATCTTGCTGATGTTGGCGGGGCTGGTGGGGGTGCTGGTGTCGGCGGCGTTGCCTTCGATCAAGCAGTTCGGACTCGAGTTTTTGGTCGCGTCCGAGTGGCGGCCGAATGAACTTGAACGCTCCGTCCGCGACGCGGCAGGCAAGATCGTGCGAGACGAGGACGGCAACAACGTTACCGAGATCATCCCGCCGGTGTTCGGTGCTCTGCCAGTGATTTACGGGACGGCGGTTTCGTCGATGATTGCTCTGGCGCTGGCCGTGCCGCTGAGCTTTGGCGGGGCGCTGTTTCTGGTTCGGATCGCGCCCAAGAGGCTGGTGGCGCCGGTGAGTTTTCTGGTGGAGTTTCTGGCGGCGATTCCTTCCATCGCGTACGGGATCTTCGGGCTGTTCGTTCTCGCGCCGTGGTTGGCGTCGGCCCAGCCGGTGGCGGCGGACTGGCTGAAGGACGTCCCGGGACTCTCGTGGATGTTCTTCCAAACCCTCGCCGACGGGCGGGTGGTTCCGATTCCCGCAGCCGGTCGGAACATGCTCTGCGGAGGGCTGATCCTGGCGATCATGATCGTTCCGATCATCACGGCCATCTCCCGCGACGTGCTGGCCAATGTTCCGCGGGCGCAAGTGGAAGGTACGATGGCGCTGGGGGCGACGTGGTGGCAGAGCTGCGTCGAGATGCTCAAGTACGGGCGGTCGGCGCTGTTCGGCGCGGTGATGCTCGGGCTGGCCCGGGCGGCCGGCGAGACGATGGCCGTCGCGATGATCATTGGCAATGCGAATCAAATCGACTTCTCCCCCTTTGCCCCGGCGCAGACGATGGCGTCGCTGCTGGCGAGCGAGTTCGGCGAAGCCCAGGGGATCCACCGCGGCGCGCTCGTCGAGGTGGCGCTGATTCTGCTGGTCATGTCTTTGGCGTTCAACGTCGTCGCCCGGTATCTCGTCGTCGGGAAAGACTCGCGATCGGCGATGGCGCACTAACCCACCCCACCCCATGGCAACGCTTACCCGACATGACCGCATCGCCCGGATGAAAAGCAGCGTGATGTACGCGCTGTGCTCGGTGGCGACGCTGTTCCTGCTTTCCACGCTGGTGCTGGTGGTGGGGTACCTGGTGTTTCTGGGCTTCTCGGCGCTGTGGCCGTGGAAGGCGCTGGTGTCGTTTTTCACCACTGTTCCCACGGCGATTCCAGAGGACCCGGGCGGGATGAAACACGCGTTCATTGGAACGCTGATGCTCCTGGCGATGGCGTCGGCGGTGGGCGTTCCGCTGGGGATGCTGGCGGGGGTGTTTCTCGCCGAGTACTCGGTGGACTCCAAGCTGGCGGCTCCGGTGAGGTTCGTCGCCGACGTGCTGGCGGGCGTTCCGTCGATCGTCGTGGGGATCTTGGGATACGAGCTGATCGTGGTTCCGATGGGTCAGTTTTCGGGCATCGCGGGGTCGCTGGCGCTGGCGTTTATCATGATTCCGATCGTGGCGCGAACGACGGAGGAGATGCTTCGACTGGTTCCCGGCAGTTACCGCGAGGCGTCAATCGCGCTCGGCGCGTCCAAGGCCCGAACGATCCTTTCTGTGGTGATTCCGTCCGCGACGGGTTCGGTGGTCACGGGGATCATGCTCGCCATCGCCCGGGTCGCCGGGGAAACCGCTCCGCTGCTGTTCACCGCAGGCATGTCGCGATTTCTCACCACCGACCCCACCCAGCCATTCCCCGCGCTCACCACGCAGATTTACCGCTTCGTCACCGGCCCATTCCCCGCCGAGCGGCAACTGGCGTACGCCGGAATCGTCGTGCTCATTGTGCTGATCTTCTTCATCAACCTCGCGATCCGCTTCGCCACCCGCGGGAGCAAACCCGTCAATTAGTCGCGGATCTCCCCGAAAGCTCCCTTCCTCCCCCAAGCTCCCCCCGTTAACATCCGCCCACCCATGGCGTCCGTCTGCCTTTATCTCCAATTGCACCAGCCGTTTCGACTTCGCCGCTACAGCGTCTTCGACTCCGACCACCACTACTTCGACGACCTCCGCAACGCCGAGATCTGCCGCAAGGTCACGCACAAATCCTACCTCCCCGCCGGTCGCGTGCTGCTCCAACTGCTCAAGCAGCACCAAGGCGAGTTCAAAATCGCCCTCTCGATGACGGGCACCGTTCTCGACCAGTTCGAAGCCTTCGCCCCCGAGGTGCTCGACCTGCTCAAGCAAATCGTCGGCACCGGACACGCCGAGGTTCTCTCCGAGACCTACCACCACTCGCTGGCGTTCATCTATTCCCGCGAGGAGTTCCGCAAGCAGGTCGAACTGCACCGTAGCCGGGTCGAGGGCCTCTTCGGGCAAACGCCGCGCGTCTTCCGTAACACCGAGCTGCTCTACAACAACGACGTCGCGCACTTCATCGCCCACATGGGTTACGACGCGATGCTGGCCGAGGGGGCAGACCGCGTCGTCGCCGGGCGCAGCCCCGGCGAACTGTTTCACCCGCCCGAGTCGCCGCAGCTCCGCGTGCTGCTCCGTAACTACCGCCTGTCGGACGACATCGCCTATCGGTTTTCCAACCGGAGTTGGGCGTCGTGGCCGCTGACGGCTGAGAAGTTCACCGGCTGGGTCGACCAGCTTGATACGGTCGGGCATGGCACGGGCGGGCTGGGCCGCCTATGCAACCTGTTCATGGACTTCGAAACCTTCGGCGAGCACCAGTGGGCCGAAACGGGCATTCTGGATTTTCTCGCGCGGTTCCCCGCCGGCGTCCTGGCGTCGCCCAACAAACACCGGTTCGTCACCCCGTCGAACGTCGCCGACCACACCGCCGATGAAGTGCTCGACGTCACGCACATGACCAGTTGGGCCGACTCCGAGCGGGACGTATCGGCGTGGCTGGGCAACGCGATGCAGTCCAACGCGATGCACGAGTTGTACAAGCTCGAGCCGGCAGTGAAGGAGTCGAAGGACGCGCAGATCATCGAGTCGTGGCGGCGACTGACCACCTCGGACCACTGCTACTACATGTCGACGAAGTTCTGGGCCGACGGCGAGGTGCACAAGTACTTCAACCCGTACGAATCGCCCTACGACGCGTACATCAACTTTATGAACGTCCTCGACAACGTCGCCAGCAGGGTCGGGGCGTCCGGTCGTCGGGGATGACATTGGCGGGGGTGATTTCAGCCCGCCGTGACTCGCAGCTTCGGGATCACTTCCAGCACGTTCTCCGTGTTTAACCGGCTTACCCGGGCGTCGGCGTGGGCGAGGTCGGCGAGGCCGTAGCTGCCGGCGACGCCGAGGGTGCGGAAGCCTTGTGTCTTGACGTTCTCGATCACCTTCGGCGCGTCTTCGACGATCAGGCACTGTTTGGGGGAGAGGGGTTTACCGAGGCGTTCGGCGATCAGACCAGCGGTTTTGACGTAGCAGCGGGGGTCGGGCTTGCCGACGTCGACGTCCTCGGCTGAGACGATGGTCTCGAAGCAGTCGCGCAAGCCGATTCCCTCGAGCATGGCTTCGATCTCGTCCCGCAGCGCCCCCGAGCAGATCGCCAGCGGGTAGTTCCGCACCAGCCCGCGCACCAGCTCCGACACCCCCGGCAGGGCGGCGTACTTCCCCTCGTGGATCACCTCGCGCATCCGCCGACTCTTCACCGCCAACACACGCAGCATCGTCTTGGCGTCCAGCGTTTTATCATGCAGGGCGAAGGTCGCGCGAAACGCCCCACGGTCGTCAAAGCCGATGCAGTGCGTGAAGTACTCCTGCTCGGTGAGATCGATGCCCTCGGGGGCGAGCGTGTCGCGCATGGCTTGGTAGTGCAGCGGTTCGGAGTGCACCAGCACGCCGTCGAAGTCGAACAGGATCGCCGAGGGTTCGAACCGCGCCAGCGACGACGTCGAGCGCCGCACGGCCGGTTTGACGGGAGCGGTCGCCACCTGAATCGACGCCGTTTCCGCTGGCGCGCCAGACGGGGCTATCCGTGTCGGAGGTCGTGCCTTAGTCTTGCCGCGTGGGTTACCGTCCTTGGCCATTCCTACGCAAGTCTATCCGTCCGATGTGCCGGTCGCGTAAAGACCGCCTGAGACAAAATGCGGCTGAGTTGTCCACCGCATCGAAGTCGACCTTAGTGACAACGCGCAAAGTTTGCGTCTTGCCGGGCCATACGCGCAGAGCTTGCGCCGTCTGTGAGTCCGATAACGCCCGGAGCGTTAGTGCTGGCGTTTCCTCGACCCATATTCGTTAGTTTGGGTAGTCTGGGTTGACCAGGGAAGATAACCAAGACTCTGCCCCCCGGGCGGTTCCTGCGCTGGGGCACCCCCCTCTTTCACATAGGTTCTTCCGCACATTCGACTTATGAACATTCCGGTTTCGCCGGACTGCCTTCAAGTAGCGATGCCCGCAAGGTCGATACTTTGAATGTCGCAGTTAAATCGCACGACGGACCTTCAGGTGTCATCCGGAAGGTCCGGTGGGCGAAAGAAAGAGGAAGCCAAATGTCTTCGATTAACGGTCTCGGCGCCAACCTGCCGGTGAATTCCCTCAACGGTGCTACCAAGCCCAAAGTCTCCAACCCCACCCCCACCGCAACACGGTCGGATTCGGTGGAAATCTCCGGTGTCGGCCAGTATCTCGCGATCCTGAAGAACAACGACGTCCGGGCCGACAAGGTCGCCTCCACCAGGGCCGCGATCGAGTCCGGCCAGTACGACGACGACTTCAAGCTCAACGTCGCAGTCGATCGCCTCCTGGAAGACATCAACTCGTAACTGAGAAACGTCACAGCCAAGAGTCGCCAGAACACACCGCCACCGTGCATCCGTGCACGGTGGCGTTTTTTTGATCCTCCCACTCGTCTCCTCCACGGGCGACAGTGCCCCGCCCCGTCCTTACACTGCCCCCGATGAGCTCCCCCAGCCAAGATCCATGGACGGTCAAGCGGCTGCTCGAATGGACCACGCAGTTTTTCACCCGGAAGGACGTCGATTCCCCCCGCCTGTCCAGTGAAATGCTGCTCTCGCACGTCCTCGGCTGCCCCCGGATCAAGCTGTACACCGACTTCGACAAACACGTCCCCGAGGCCAAGCTCTCGGAATATCGCGAACTCGTCCGCCGCGCCGCAACTCACGAGCCGGTGGCGTACCTCACCGGACGGGCCCCATTTTTCAACCTCGACCTCGCCGTTTCCCGCGACGTGCTGATTCCCCGGCCCGACACAGAAACGTTGGTGGAGAACGTCGTTCAACTCGCCCGGGCAGTTTCCGGGTTCGAGGCGCCCCGGGTGCTGGACCTGTGCACGGGCAGCGGGGCGATCGCGCTGGCGGTCGCGTCGAGACTCAAAAACGCCGTCGTCGTCGCCACCGACATCTCCGACGCCGCGCTCGCCGTCGCCCGGGGGAACGCGGAGCGACTGGGGCTGTCCTCACGAATCGTCTTCCTCCGCGGAGACTTGTTCTCCGCCCTCAACGGGCACGCCGAAGCCCAGCCGTTTGACCTGCTTCTGGCCAACCCGCCGTACATTCCGTCGGCTGACATCGCCCACCTCGACGCCTCCGTCCGCGACTTCGAACCGCACCTCGCCCTCGACGGCGGGGAGGATGGCATGGACCTGCACCGGCGGATCATCGAAGCATCCGAGTCACGCCTACGTCCCGGCGGCAGGATGTACCTGGAAATCCAGTTCGACCAGGGTCCGGCGATGCTCGAACTCGCCAAGCACAATCCCTTTCTTTCCGACTGCCGCATCCTCAAGGACGCAGCCGGCAACGAGCGGGTCTTCACCGCGACCCGCAGTTGAAAAGTCGCCCCGCACCCGGCAAGCTTCCCGCATGCTCGAAGCCCGCCTGCCTGATTCCGTTCGCAAGACCGCCACGGTCCATCTCGGCGAGTATGCCTGGCGTGTGCCCGAAGTGTTTGCAGCCATCGAAGCCTCGGCCGCACTTCGACTGGCGGTGATTCTGGGCGACCCAAGACTGAGCCTGCCGCAGGGGATGTACGAGTTTTCCGCCCCGACCGCCGACGACGAGGAGGAAATGCGCGGCGACGACGAGTCCTGGCCGGCGTTCGTCGAGCGCACCGCCGATGAAGCCACCCGCGCCCTCCGCCGTCTCCTCGCCGACAGGTCCTGGCTGGAGGGTGAGGAGTTCGCCCCCGCCGACCCGAATCAGCTCGAGTGGGTTCTCTATTTCATGGAAGAGTCGTAAGATTCCGCCATGCCCTGCCTGCTCACCATCGCCGGATTCTTCTTTCCTCGCGTGGTTCTGGTCGCGCTGATACTGATGACCAACTGGTTCAGCCAAGGTTTCCAAACGTGGTATTGGCCGCTGCTGGGGTTCCTGTTCATGCCCTACACCACGCTCGGGTATCTCATTGCAATGATTTACAACGCCGGGCAGTTATCGGGCGGGTATATCGTGCTGGTGATCGTCACGGTGTTTCTGGACCTTGGCATGCACTCGGATTCGGGCGTGAAAGTCAAGAAGCGTGGCAAGCTGGCGTAGGACGGGGCAGTGCTATCGGTGGGGGGTGTCGCGTTGCAGTCACACCATGGGTGGATGGATTTTTTTGCGGGAAGTATCGGCCGCGGCGTCGGTTGGTAAAGCTGTTTTCGGATCACGGTTTGTGCCGATTAGACGCCACACCGGCGCTGCTCGGCGACGGTTACCGCATCAGCCGATTTTCGCCACACCCGGCTCGGCCCACAACCCACACCCAACGGACCCGTCGTTATGGACTCTTTCCAGATCACCGGTGGCACCCGCCTCAAGGGGCGCATCGACATCTCCGGATCCAAAAACTCCGCCCTTCCCATTCTCGCCGCCACGCTGATGGCCGAGGGGAAGACCACCCTGAAAATGGTGCCCCGGCTGTCCGACATCGACTCGATGATCAAGCTCATCAACACGCTGGGGTGTCATACGCATCGTCACGAGGCGATCGAGATTGCCGGCAGCACCGGCCCGGCGCTCAACGGCCCGCTGGACATCGAGGTGCGCGACGAGAGTAACTGCGAAGCGCACTACGACATCGTCAAGACGATGCGCGCCTCGATCTGCGTGCTCGGGCCGCTGCTGGCCAAGAGGAAAAAGGCGATCGTTTCGATCCCCGGCGGCTGCGCAATTGGTGACAGGCCGGTTGACCTGCACATCCGCGGGCTTGAGAAGCTGGGGGCGGAGTTCCACACGGACGGCGGCAACATCGTCGGAACGGTCAATGGGCGTCTGCGCGGGTGCCGGATGTACCTCGGCGGGGCCCAGGGACCGACGGTGCTCGGGACGATTAACGTCATGTGCGCCGCCGCGCTGGCCGAGGGGGAAACCGTCATCGTCGGCGCCGCCTGCGAGCCCGAGGTCACAGACTGCGCCGAAATGCTCAACAAAATGGGGGCCAAAATCACCGGACACGGCA
>JBBRUM010000003.1:0-27036 GCA_038247815.1 Tepidisphaerales bacterium
ATCCCCGAGCCCGCGGCGGTTGCTTTTGCGGTCCCATTCTCATGGATTCTCAGTCGCCGTCAGCGGTAGCTAACTCGGCGCTTTGTTCGGAAGCTGGCGTCTATACTTTTGCCATGGCCACGCCAATCCCTGCGCGTCTGCCCCGAATGACCCCCGAGCAGTACCTCAAGTTCCAAGCCGAGTCTGAAGCCAAGTACGAGTACCACCAGGGCCTCGTCGTCGAAACCCTCGACATGGCCGGCGCGAGCTCGAACCACGCGCTCCTGAATGCCAACGTGACGGCGTCCCTCGTCAATCAGCTTAGGGGCCGAGGCTGCCGCGCCTAAGGCGCCGACCTCAAGATCTGGATCCACCGCCGCCGCCGATACCTCTACCCCGACCAGTCCGTCATCTGCGGAGAACCCTCCGCCCGTCCCGAAGCCGGTGCCCACGCCGCCGACAACCCCAAAATCATCTTCGAAGTCCTCTCCCCAAGCTCCGCCGGCGTTGACCGCAGGGCAAAGTCCACGCTCTACAAGTACCTCAAACAACTCGAAGAATACGTCATCCCCGAACAAGTCGAACCCTCCGTCGACGTCTACCGCCGCCAAAGCAACGGCACTTGGGCCGTCTCCGAATGTTCCGGGATGGGCGCCGAAGTCGTCCTCCAATCCCTCGACATTCGCCTAAAAGTCGCCGACCTCTACGCCGGCGTCGAACTCCCCACCGACCAGCCCACCTCTACGAGTTAAGTTGTCGCTGTTGCATCTTGCCTTGCCTCGCGGTTAAGTGTCTCGGTACACCCACCCCAAGGCACACCCACATGATCACTCCCCTTATCAAAGTGCTCCCGACCCCCGCCGAGGTCGCCCGCGAAGCCGCCGACCGTGTCCTCGCCTCCGCTCTGGCAGCCGTCGCACGCAATGGCTCGTTCTGCATCGCGCTCTCGGGCGGCTCGACCCCCAAGGCGCTTTACGAACTTCTCTCGGCCGAGCCCTACGTCTCCAAATTCCCCTGGGCCGACACCGAAATCTTCTTCGGCGACGAACGCTGCGTACCCCCCGAACACAAAGACTCCAACTTCAAAATGGCCCGCGAGGCGC
Organism: Tepidisphaerales bacterium; assembly: GCA_038247815.1. Lineage (GTDB taxonomy): Bacteria > Planctomycetota > Phycisphaerae > Tepidisphaerales > Tepidisphaeraceae > JBBRUM01. The sequence goes on from JBBRUM010000003.1 coordinate 1,083, forward strand.
TGCTCTCCAAGGTCCCCATCCCGGCCACATCCGTGCAACGCATGAAAGGCGAACTCGAACCCGCCGCCGCCGCCACCGAATACGAACGCGTCCTCCGCGAACGCTTCCAAGGCAACGACGGACTCGACCTCGTTCTGCTCGGCATGGGCGACGACGGACACACCGCCTCGATTTTCCCCGGCACTTCCGCCACCCGTGAAAAGACCAAGCCCGTCATCGGCTATTTCGCCGAGAACTCCTCCACCGGCAGGTCTTGGCGCATCACGCTTACCGCTCCGTTTATCAACCGCGCCCACGAGGTGATGTTCCTCATCTGCGGCGCCGGCAAATCCAAGCGCCTCGCCGAGGTCCTCGAAGGCCCCCGCGACCCCGAACGACTCCCCTCCCAACTCATCGCCCCCGACCCCGGTGCCTTGATGTACCTCCTAGATAGCAGCGCCGCCGATATGGGCGACGCTTGATTTGTGAAGGGCCCACCCGCCGCATGGCCTTCGTATCGCAAGAAATCACTCCGGCCTTCCCGCCAATACCGCCGATGTTCATGGATTGCGCCGCTCGATGCGCTAACATGGGTTGAACGATTCCCTCACCTCTTTTCAGGCAGAACGCGCGATGAAGGAACCTTCAACACGAAAAATCTACGACGTCCAAGCGTCGTTTTACGACAAGACCTTTGGAAAGCTCGTCGCACGGCGCATCAAGAAAGCTGTGAGTGAGCACATGAACATCAACCCCGGCGACGTCGTCCTCGACCTCGGCATTGGCACGGGTGCCGCCCTCGACTACTACCCGAATCGAGGGAAAGTCATCGGCGTGGACCTGTCCCCCGGCATGCTTGAAAAGTGCGTCCAGCGGATCCATGCCAGCAACATCACCAACGCCACCGTCTTCCGCGGCAACGCATTGGATTTACCCTTCGACGACTCGTCCTTCGACCACATCTTCATCTCTCATGTGATCTCCGTCGTCTCGGACCCCGTCAAGCTCCTCCGTGAAGCCCAGCGCGTCGCCAAGCCCGGCGCGCGGATCGTCATCGTCAACCACTTCCGCTCGGCCAACCCGATCATCGGATGGTTCGAGGTTGTTCTAAGTCCGCTTTTCAGCAAGATCGGTTGGCGGTCTGACCTCGCCTTGCAGGACATTATCCGCGAAACGGGGATCGAGGTCGACTATCGCTTCAAACTCGAATCCATCGACCTCTGGGAGACGGTCGTGATTCGCAACACCAAGTCCCCCCTCGATTCCGGTCCGCTCCCCGGCTACCCCGCACTCGCCTAAACGAGTTCATTGACACGCTTGGAAACTCTGCCGAGCAAAGAAAAACGGCCGGGCAAAGCCTCGCTTCGCCCGGCCGGTCATTTTACTTGGCAACGCGCCTACTTCTTCGACGCGTACAACCCGCGTTCCACGGCGTGGAACCGCTTGTCCTTGATCAGCGTCTGGTTCACGATCGCCGTGAACTTCGGCGACGAAGACTTGTACCCGTTTGACTCAACCGCCGAAGTGATCTCACCGACGCGCATCGGCTTGCCGCCCTTGAGCACCGCCTCGATCGCATCGCCCAGTGGCATGGTGTTCCTGGGCCGCACCCCGCCAGACCGCCTCCCGCCCGCGTCGCCCCCGGCCCGCTCGATCTGCTTCTCAACCTTCGCCAACTGCTTCAGGACTTTGTTCCTCTGCTTCTTCAAATCCGAAACACGTCCCTTGCGTTCCGAGATCATCTTCTTCAGTTCAGCGATGCTGAGCATGTCGGTTTGCTTCGGCCTGGCCATTGTTCACGTTTCCTTCTCGCTTCGTTTGAGCGACAGTTAACACTTCGTTGAATATTGACAAGGATATCAATAGTGCACATCGGTACAATATTCAACACGCCGCAAGTCACAACGAACAGAATTTGCGTGCAATTTTAAATTGACTACATCCCTTGCCAATCCCGTTCCCCCCGTGGGCCTGACGCGACTCGCGCCCTCGCCCACTGGCGCACTTCACCTCGGAAACGCACGCACTTTCCTAATAAACTGGCTTGACGCACGCATTCATCACCGCAAGGTCATTCTTAGAATCGAGGACATCGACTCCCCCCGAATTAAGTCCGGCTCCCACACGCAAACTCTTGCTGACCTGCAATGGCTCGGCTTGGATTGGGATTTCGGTCCTGTTTTCCAATCACAGAACCTCCCCCGCTACCGTATCGCGGTCGATATGTTGCTTGCCTCGCACGCCGCCTACCCCTGCGTGTGCAGCCGATCCGAAGTCGACTCGGCAGCCTCGGCACCCCACGCCTCCGACGGCGCCACCGTCTATCCCGGCACCTGCCGAAACCGCTTCCCCTCCCCTGCCGCCGCCCTCGCCGCCACCGGTCGCCACCCCACCCTGCGTTTCCGCCTCCCCTCCACCCACTTCACCTTCGTCGACGACTTCCGCGGTAAAGTGACAATTCCCACCGACACCCTCGGCGACTTCCCCGTCCTCAAAGCCGACGGCACCCCCGCCTACCAACTCGCCTGCGCCATCGACGACGCCGACTCCGGAGTCACCCACGTCGTCCGCGGCGACGACCTGCTCGACTCCGTCCCCCGCCAAGCCCTCCTCCTCCACGCGCTCGGTCTTGCCGGCCGCGTCCCCCGTTACACTCACGTCCCCCTCGTCCTCGGCCCCGACGGTCGCCGCCTCGCCAAACGCCACGGCGACACCCGACTCGCTACCCACCGCGCCCACCATAGCTCCCCCGACCGCGTCCTCTCCCTCCTCGCCCGCTGGTCCGGAATCACGCAACCCATCCCCACCCCCCGGTCAGCCGCCGACCTCCTACCCCACTTCAACCTCGACCGCGTCCCACGCACCCCCATCACCATGACCCCCGACGACGAACAGTTCCTCCGGGGCACCTGAGCCGTGGATACCATAGCCCATGAGGTATTCACTGCTACTCGCCTCGGTTGGGATCCTTACGTTCGCCGGCTGTTCTTCCAACGGCTCGTCGGGTCGAACTGAAGTCGTCCCGCCGGAACCGGGTTCGGCATGGTCGGACGCCCCCCTTTGGTACAACTCGCCGACTTTGGTCACGCCCCAGCTTTCCCCGTCCGCCCGCCGCGAGCGGCGCGACGTCCAGTCGCAACGCGCCCGACTTAACCGGGACAAGGCTTCCCTCGCTGCCGAGCGCGCCGATTTTCTCGCCGAGCAAGAAGCTGCCGGAAAACCCCGTCCCCCCGAAACAGGCCCCCCCAAGACCGGTCCCCTGAGCTCACCCGGGTTCAACCGTTCGTTGAAAGACTCGCCTCAACCCGCCCCGGCGAGTCGCCCGGTGAGGATTTCGCAGTAAGTTGATATTTTCGTGATGGGTTTGGTGTATTAAGTGATTGCCAAACCGTCCGATATGTCCGATAACCCGTTTACAGGAGTGGGCGCGGCGTTTGGGCGAATCCAAGCGATTCAAACAGACGTCGATTGCCTTCACTCCGATAAGCCGGCCTAGGATGTCATGCCTGGGACGCACCGGACGCGTTGTCCGGTGTCAACGGAGGAACGACCAGCACCATTGGGCGTCTCCCCCGCGCACGCTTCCAAGTTTGTTTCGATACATCGGGTACGACTATTTCCACCAATTTCCGCCACAACGAGCAGATCCGCATTTCTCCGATTTTTCTGATCGACCAGGATGAAGAAAAGGTCGGCAGTGTCAGCACCGCAGATGCGTTGCGCAGGGCGCGTGAAGCCGGCCTCGACCTCGTCGAAGTCGCGCCCACCGCCAAGCCGCCCGTATGCCGCATCATGGATTACGGCAAGTGGCGGTACCAGCAGCAGAAAAAAGAGGATAAGTCGCGCGCCTCTTCCCGCGGCGGTCAGCTTAAGGAGCTCAAGCTCAAGACCGTACGGATCGGTGAGCATGACCTCATCATCAAGATTAATCACGCCCGAGACTTCCTCAAAGAGGGCAACAAGGTCCAGTTCACCCTCCAGTTCAAGGGTCGCGAAATGGCCCACCTTGAACTCGGCAGGGACATCATGAAGAAGATTAAGGACGAATTGTTTCTGGTCTCCAAGGTCGAACGCGACTTTAAGATGGAAGGCCGCCGGATGACCCTCGTTCTCCAGCCCGACCACAAACTTCCGGGCACGAAGCCCGCCCCCGCCCCAGCCGGAGTCCGTCCGCCCGCCGCGCGGCCAACCACCCCCTTACCCTCCACAGGACCAGCCCTGCGACCGCAAGCTCCCGCCGCAACGGGCGAGGGCCTCAACATCCCTCTCACAGCTCAACCTAAGTAGGCGGTCGCTAAAAAGCCCGGTCCAGATCTGCAGGGCGGCGAAGAACTTCCCATTCGTTCGTCGAGTCCGCCGGGAGCTAAGCACGGAAGAAGTGCGAGCCGCGGAATCGTAGCTTCATGGGGCCGAGCGCGATCCGACGTAGCTCAGCGGGTTGGCAGGTTCTTAAATCGCCGACGTTATGTTGGGGCGACAGTGGCACGATGACGTGACTGTAATCAGCCACAAATGGCGATAAGTTGCCGTTTTTTTTCGCTTGAGGTGTATGCTGCATAGTGTAGTCTTCGGTTGCCCTGTAGCCGGGCGTGACTTGTTGGGTTACGACGGCATGGTGAGCAACGTTGGTCGGAGCGCCCCGGGAGCAGGACAGTGCGTTGGTCAGGCGGGCGGTCCGACAAGGTTAGAGCTCACTTTGGAGACTCCCCTGATTGTTGGGTGGAATTTAATGAAGAGGTGAGGTTTTTCATGTCGCCTCGGTGGACAAAAGTGTTTTCTTTGGCGGTTGCGGGCGCAGTGTCGTTGGGAACTGCAGCCGTTGGATTCGCGACCTGTTACAAGATCGTCGGTACCGTAAACTGCGGCGACGAAGTTTTGGACGACGTTGATCCGATTGCGGGGGTGTCGTGTTGGAGTAGTTGCGAGCTGGCCCGCGACTACAACATCTATGCTCCGCAGGTCAACGGTCCTTGGCGCATTTCTTTCATATCTGGTAATCGCGTGTGCGGTAATGCGACCGTCGGAATCGGCGGGTATAACCACAAAACTGGCCAGGCTATAAGACCTCTGGTCTGGATGCCGATCGATATTGCCTGCTTCGCCACTGCGGCGGTGCCATGTTAGTGGAGCGGGCCAACCTCCACCGCTGGGCTGCGTTGGCGGCTTGCGGTGTCTTGGTTTTCGCCGATCTCTGTCACGCCAAATCCGGCGACAAAGGCTTGGTCGAGCCTGAAATTCGGGAGGCCATCACCCGGATGCAACAGGAGTTGTCGGCCGTCCGCTTTTACGCCGGTAAGGTGGTGATCAAGCCTGATCGAGGAACGACGGTTGGCGAGGACAAGCAGACGGTCCTGCGGTTTACCATCGGATCATCTCCTTCTTCGGTGAGAGTGTCGTACGACCCGGTTCGGCTACCATCGGGCACGGTCGTCGGGAGCCCTCTCACCCGACTTGAAACTGCGCAGACGCGGTTCTACGACACCGTTGGTGCAGTTGTTGTAAAGCGGGGACGCGCTGAGCGTTTGACGTCCGACTACCAACTTGACAGTTGGGCCACGAAAGAGTCGTTTGTCGGTTACGCCCAGCTCATAGCGAATGTGTTGGCAGACTTGGGATCGGATGAGGGACAGGCGTCTTCGACGTCCGACTTGGGGGTGCGCGGGTGGGACGTGAATCCGGCGTCGGGGGACAAGTACGTCCTTGATCGTGGCGCGAAGGCGTCGGCGAGTCGGAACCTCAGCGGCGGAGAGTTCTTTTCGATGCTACCGCGCCGGATGCGCTTGGCGAGTAGGTACGGGTATCGACCTGACCTGATTCTTGTGATGACCGGAACGGGCGAGACCGTCTGGGAATGCTGGCGGATTGATTGGGCGGACGTGATGTTCGTTGGGAAACGGATGTGGTTTCCGTCCAAAGTCCGACGCGAGTGGTATAACCCTCTTCAGCGGCAGGGTCTGGTCCAAAAGCCCCATCCGTTATGGACTGCGGAGACGTCGGTTGACTTGGCGTCGTTGTCGTCGGTCGTGCCGGTCTCGCTCATCGGACCAAAACTGCCGCCCGGCGCTCCACCCCGGATACGGACGAGTGAGGACCGTCAGACGACAAGAAATGAAATGGCCTCTCGTTTCGCCGATGAGATGGGTTTGTTGGCAAGCCAAGCGACGGGCTCGAGTTCACCGCCCCGGGTTGTCTCCTCCGTCGGAAGCGAAGACTCGGGGCTGGCGAGATCATGGCGCGTCTTGTTTCTCTCCGCCGCGATTTTTGCGGCGATGATTGTCGGCGGACTTGTGCTGTCCAAGTGGAGGAGGGCGCGGGTATGAAAGAAGCCCTTGACTGGACTGTGCGCAAAGCGCCGCCGAGGAACCACGACGACGACGCTCCGCAAACATTTTGGCGACGCCCGGTCCGCACCGAGAGCGTCTGGCGGTTCACGATCTGGATTGTTCGTTTGACGTTGGCCGTAGTTCTCATCCTCGCCGCCGCGAGCAAACTCATGAACCCCGAAGCAATTGCCAACACCCTCAAGGCCGATCACGTGCCGGAGACGTTCATCCCGGCGGCGACAATGGCCATCGCGATGTTGGAGATCCTAGTTGCCGGTGTGCTGGTGCTCGCGGCCGGCGGCGCACGTCCCCTTTTACTGGGGGCGGTCATTTTCACAATTTTCGCCGCTCAACTGGCATACCTGAAATCGCAGAACATCCTGTCGTGCAACTGCTTCAGTGGTCTGATTCAGTTCGAGTCGACAGGGTCGGCGTTGAGGTTTCAGATGCTCGTCAACATACTGGTCGCTGCGGTCTGTGCCGTGCTCGGGTTCTGGAACCCCGGACGTTCGAAGGGAGGATCGCATGTCCCGTCGCGGATTGACAATCCTTGAGCTCATGGTCGTTGTCGCGATCATCGCCGTGTTGATCGGTTTGTTCGCCGGTGTGGTCATTGGTGCGCGTCGCAGCGCCAATACGGCGGTCTGCGCATCCAATCTAAGACAGCTTGGACATGGCATGCGGATGTACGCCGATGACAATCGTGGCTTGGTCCTTCGCGCTCCGGGGTTTCTGTCCCCCCCGACCGCTGACGTGATGACCGATCACTACATGAGTTGGGCCGAAGGTTACGCTCGCTATCTGGACCCGGCGTGGACGCAACACGGTATGTCGGTGCGAGGTTTCAATCTTTCCAAGTGCCCTGAACACCCCATGCCTTGGGCGGAATCCAACTTTGTCGTCAACGCCGTGGCGCTCAGGGAAGGTCCACCGCGACGCTTTGGACCATTGAAGTTCTCCCTGTTGTCGCAAATCGTGAACCCGGCGGGTGTTCCCTATCTCGTCGATTCAGCGGACCAATTTCGGCCCAATCCGATGCACCCCGGAATGGACTTTACCCTTTATATCTTCCACCACACCCTCTACAGCGAGCTGCAACTGCCTAACCGTTCACACACCACAGTTGCCGCAAGTCGCCATGGCGAGGGGTTGATCAACAGTCTGTTTTTCGATGGCCATGTTCAGTTGATCACCACCAAGGGGATGACGTTGAGCTTGTTCGATGACGGTATTCGTTGAATCCATGGGTCCGACCGTGTCGATCCACAGGTCGATGGGACGCGCTCGTCGAGTCGGGGCAATATCCTGCGAAGTTGGGGGTTTTTATGCCAAGGGTCACGCGCGGTCACCTCAACTTGACTGGCGGCGCAACATCGAACGCGGATGTTGAGATGCAACATAAACGTCTGGACTTCCACGCCCTTCCGACTTACCATCCCCGCCCCTAGCCTGAAGCCGGGGGCGTTTTTTTCTGGTGTTCAGCCTCCTTTATCGAGACTCCTCCCATGGGCTACAAGTTCAAACCCAACAAGTCCGTCGCCAAGCGTTTTCGCGTGACGGGCACAGGCAAGCTTAAGCGCTCCAAGGGATTCCATTCCCACCTCATGTCCGCCCGCGACGCCAAGAAGGGCCGCGACGTCCACCGCTCCGCCATCCTCCACGAAGGCCACGCCCGCAACATGCGCGACATGATGGGCCTCAAGAAACTCAAGCCCGCCAAGGTCGCCCACGACCGAAAGGTCCGCGCCGCCAAAGCCGCCAAGAAGGCCCTCGCCTCGGCCGCCGCCGGCGCCCAGTAACCCACTTTACGAATCTCCCCCAAAGCGTCGCGACGGTCGCGACGCAGCCACGCCCGCTGACAACCGCAACCCCGCGGAACAACCGTCAGGTCTGAGTGCCTCTGGCTCGGTTTACTCACCCCAAAGAAAGGCCAGGCAAACATGCCTCGTGTCAAGGGCGGTATCGTCCACAACCGCAAGCGTAAGAAAGTCCTGAAGAAAGCCAAAGGCTTCGCACTCGGACCCGGTACCCAGTACCGCCTGGCCATCGAGTTCACCCGAAAAGCAGGCGCTTACGCCACCGCGCACCGCAAGCAGCGCCAGCGCCACTTCCGAACCCTCTGGATCACCCGTCTCTCGGCTGCCCTCCGCGCCCAAGGCGTCCAGTACAACCGGTTCATCCCGGCCCTGATCTCAGCCGGCATTGAGCTCAACCGCAAGATGCTCTCCGAGCTGGCCGTTTCCGACCCCGACGCATTCAACGCCGTCGTCGCCCTCGCCAAGCCGCACATCACCGGCCCGGCACCCAAGAAGAAAATTCAGCTCGTCTAACCGGCGACTGCTTCCCACGAAACCAAACGCCCGCGACCCCCAAAGGTCGCGGGCGTTTCTCATTTCGTCTTAATACCCCCCAATCCTACCTCCCGAACTTCAGCGACACGCCCTCCTGCTCCCACTGCTGTATAAGCCGCCGCACGTCCGTAATGGTCATAGTAAGCTCCTTGCTCGAGTCCACCAGCGCCTCATACAACCGAGGGTCGTTGACGATCAATCCCGCCGTGCCCTGCCCACTGTTGATCTTCGCCGCCAGCAAATTGACCTCGTCAAGCACCTTGCCGACCTTCACGAGCTGCGCACCGAGTTCCGCCCCGACCTCGTCCACCCGCCTGCCGGCGATCCTGATGGTGTCCGTCGTGGCGAGCACGGCGTTGTCGGCGTTGGCCGTGACAGTTTGGAGTTGTTCCACGAGGACCTTGACCTTGGCGGTGATCTGCCGCGTGTCGTCGGCTGCGGCCTTGATGGACGCAATTGAGTCGATCACGTTTTGGCGGAGTTGCGGGTCGTTGACGAGCGTTGAAACGCCCTCGATGACCCTGCCGGTTTCTTCGATGCGCTTCTTGGTGAGTTCGACGGTTTCCCGGAGGGTTTCGATCAGTTTGGCGTCGTTGAATTGTTGGACGGAATCGTTGAGTTTGCGCGCGAGTTCGGCGAACTCCGGCGGCAGGAAGGTCGAGCCGAGGTACCGCGCTTCCAGGGTCGCCCCCGCGACCATCACGCCGACGCCCTTCGGGCCATCGACCTTGAGTTCCATGGACGAAACCCCGCCGAGGGGCGAGGTGAAGATGATGTTTGCTTTGAGGTTCGCCGGCAGCGGGGGGGTTTTGTACAGGAACGCTTCGATGACGATTTGGTCGCCCATGGGATCGCGCTTGACCGAGAGAACGCGTCCGGCTTCCACGCCGCGGTAGGTGATCGTCGAGCCTTCGCCCAAGCCGTCGCCGCGCTCGGAGAGGAACGTCACTTCCATCTGCGGCGGCTTGAAGAACGTCGCCGGCGCAGCGCCGAACTGGAAGATCATCCACCCCAGCGTGCCCAGCGAGCACAGCACCACGAAGCCCACGGACAGGTTTCTAACCTTTGACGTCATGCCCCGAGTGTAGCGGTGGGGCCGGACAGTCGCCAAGAACGGGCGGAGAACAGGCGAATGACGCGGGGTTACGTGTGGTAATCGGCGTTGATCGTCACGTACTCCTTGCTGAAGTCACAGGTGTAGACGGTTCCGACGCCCTTTCCCCCGCCGACGGTGAGCACCGCCGTCACCTCGGGCGCGTTCATCGCGGCGCTGAGCATGCCGTCGTTGAACGCCTTGGGTACGCCCCCGCGAAACACCTCTACCCCCTGCAGAAGCAGCGACGTCTGCATCTGGTCGAACGGGATCCCCGCCAGCCCGGCCCCCGAGACGATCCGCCCCCAGTTGGGGTCGTTCCCGTGGATCGCGCACTTCACCAGCGGCGAGGCGCACACCGCCCGGGCCATCGCCATCGCGTCGGCAACGCTCCGCGCGCCGCGGACGGTGACCTTGAAGACCTTGGTCGCCCCCTCGCCGTCGGCTGCGATCTGGTAGGCCAGGCTGCGGCACACGTCCGTCAGCGCCTCGGACAGCAGCCCGAGTCCCTTTCCCGCCGACACCCGCGCAGCCGACCGCCCCGACGACAAAATCGCCGCCGTGTCGTTCGTCGACATGTGGTCGTCGATCAGCACCGCGTTGAAACTCATCCCCACCGCCGACTGCAGCATCTTCCGCAGCGCGCCAGCGGGCACCTTCGCGTCGGTCGTGAGATACCCCAACATCGTCGCGTGCAGCGGAACCGCCGGCCCCTTGAGCGACATCTTCGGCCCGATCATTCCCGCCCCCTTGCACACACCCGCCACCGTCACCTCGTGGCCCCCGACCACGATCCGCTCGGCCGCCGCCTTCTTCTTCGTGTCCGTCGTCAAGATCGCGCGGGCGAACTCGTCGGCGTGCTCGGCTGAGTTTCCCAGTGCCCTCCCCGCAGCCACGATCCCCGTCCGCACTTTCTCCATCGGCAGCAGGTGCCCGATCACCCCCGTACTCCCCGGCAGGTATTCCTTCGCCACTCCCCCGGCCACGCCGGCCGCGATGGCGCACATCTCCTCCGCGTCGGCCAGGCCCTGCTTCCCGGTGCAGGCGTTGGCACACCCCGAGTTCATCACCACGCCGCGCAGCTTCCCCGACTTCACATGCGACAACCCCACCACCACTGGCGCCGCATGCACCGGATTGGTAGTAAACACCGCAGCCGCCGGGCCCGCCGCGTCCATCACCAGCAAGCCAATGTCATTGGCGTTCTTGACCTTGATCCCCGCGCGAACGCCCGCCGCCCGAAATCCCGCCGGTGACAACAAATGCAAGTCTGACATGGTGCAACAGCATAAGCGTCGCAACCCGAATTGTTCACGCGCCGTCCTACGCCGCGGTCTTCAACAATGGGTCCACCGGCGTGGTACTCGACGCCTCGATCCACCGATACCCCGCCAGCACCCGCCCCGGCACGAGTCGCTGCCCGGGCTCGAGTATCGCCTCGGTCCGCCCCCCGAGCCGCGTCTGCGTCGGCCCGGCCGCCCGCGTCCGCAACGTCCTGCACAGCAGTGCGAGACTGTGCCTCCCCGTCTCGGGAAACTCTCCCATCCAAATCACCCACTCGGTCCCCAGCGTCACATTGTTGCACACCAAAGCGCCTACCCTGCTAAACCCGCCGTGGACCCTCGCTAACTCACCCAGCAAATAAACTTCTTGGCCGACGACATCGATTTCGAACCCAAGGACCGGTCCATGACAAAGCTCGTCATCTCCGTGCTCACACTCGCCGTCGCGGTCGGTTGCCCGGCCTTGGCGATCTCGTAGTCGACTTTGGCGTCCGCGACCCCCGCCGACGGCTCGCCCCGCTTCGGCGTCCAAGTCGACGAACTCAATGACGCCATCCAATCCCACCTCAACGCTGGGCTGATCATCCGCGCAGTTTTGGAGGACTCCCGCGCAGCCAAGATCGGCTTGCAGGAAAACGACATCATCCGCGCGGTCAACGGCAAGATCACCCCCGACGCCGAGTCGCTCCGCGAGGCGATGAAATCCGCCACCGCAACCCTCACCGTCGAGATCACCCGCGGCGTCAAGCCCGTCGCCCTCGAGGAAGCCCCCTCCACCCAGCCGAGCACCGAAGCAAAGTAAGGTTTCCCGCTACAGTCCCTCGGTCGCCGCTTTCTCCAACAGTTCCAGCGTCGTGATGCGCTTCCGCTGAATTTCCGCCAGCGCCGCATCTCCCGCCTTCTCCGCCTGTTCCAGAAGCAGCTTGTGTGCCCCGAGGTCGTAAGGATTGATCCACGTCGCCTCCCGCGCATAGCGCACCGCAGCCGCCGGGTCGCTCAACTCCGCGCTAAGTCGTGTGAGCCTCTTGGCGTACCGGTTGTCCTTGATCTCCACCGCGTGTAGCGCGGCGAGGTTCTCCCTGGCTTTGAGCTTGTCGTTTACCGCAGCCGTCAGGTACAGCCCGGCGAGTCGCTGCCGGGGCAGCGGGTCCACCGGGCGAAGGGAGCGAATCTGCTCCCACACTTCCACCGCAGCCGGGAAGTCCTTTGTCTCGATCAGCTTCTCCCCCCGCCCGCGAAGTTCGTCGTACCTCGCCACCGACGCCGCGTCGTACCCCCACTTGCTCACCTCCCGCTTGGCCCACCGCACGAACTCGCCGTGGAACTGTTCGGGCGTCCTGCCGACGACCTCGGTGAACGCCTGGGCTTCATTGCGACCGGCCTTGAACGCCGCCAGCAGTCGGAGCATCGCCTCCTTGCCGTAAGTATCCACCAGATACCGGCACATCCAAAAGCTCTGCGCGTACGCCAGCGTTCGGTCGGTCGGCTTCTTCGGGCGGACGAAGCCCCAGGTCAGGCGATCCATCGTGAACAGTTCCCCCTTGTTCACCGAGCGGTACAGCAGCGGCACCCACGCCCACTGTAGCGGCGCCTGCTCCGCGTACACCGCCAGCCCCTCGGTCATCCAGTGCGGAATGCGGTTCTCGGTCGCCGAGAGCGTCACAGTGTGTGCGTACTCGTGCCGCAGCACCTGTGCCCAGTTGTAAGCGCCGAGGGTGTCGGCTGAATCGCGCGGGGCGACCATCGCGATCACGCGCCCGGTGCTGGCCCCCACGGTCCCGATCCACGGCGTGCCGGTCGTGCGAACGGAGAATTGCGCGTGCGTCGGAAACACTTCGATCAGCGTTTTTACCGCCGGCGTGTGCTCGAAAATAGCCGAGAGGTCCGCGTGTACCGCTTCCATGTACTCGAGCATCATCGGCCCGATGATCGGGTCCTTCTTCGCGTCAAACCGCACCTCGAAATGCTCAGACGTCACCCGCGCCATCCCGTCCAGCCGGTCGAGCAGTCTCAGGTAGTTCGTCGCCCGCAGGTTGAACGGGTCCAGTACCCGCGCCTCTTCAAGCACCGCCCGCGCCGCCGTCTCATCGCCACTCTGCGTGTAAAGCAGCCCGAGCGAGTTCCTTGGCTGGTTCCACCACGGTGCCCGCTCGATGGCCACCTTGTACATCGCCTCCGCCCGGGGATACTGCCGCATCGCCCCGAGCTGCTCCGCCACCTCGAAGTACGCCGCCGCATTGTCCGGCGCGATCTTATCAACCTCGGCAAGCACCGCCTTGGCCCGGTCTTCCTCGAGCAGCAGCGCGTGCACCGCCGCCAGCAAGCCCATGGCCTCAACGTTCCCCGGCTGGCGGGTGAGCACGTCGCGCAGCACCGGCCCGGCGAGGTTCGCCCGCCGCTGCCGCAGCAGAAGTCGCGCGTTCAGCAGTTCCGCCCGAATGCTCTTCGGGTCCAGTTCCCGCAGCGATACGACCACCGCCTCGGCCCCCTCGAAGTTAAACCCATCGACGAAGAGCAACCCCAATCTCTCCAGCGCCTCCGGCATCCTCGGGTTGACCGTCAGCGCCAGCTTCAGCTCCGCCCCCGCCTGCTCCGGGTCGTCGTGCCCGGCGAGGTACTCAGCCGCCGCCACATGCGCAGCCGGGTTCCCCTTGTCGATCACGTCGTACGCCCGCACGAAAATCGACAGAATCACATTGTTCAGCCCCGCGTTGTCCCGATACTTCCCCTCCAACGTCGCGTGCCGGTGCAACGCCCGCCCCAGCGCCACCGCCTCCTCGCCCGACCCCACCAGCCGGTCCTGCTGCTTCGGCCAGAGCTCCACAAAGTTCCTCTCCGGCCGCACGAACCACGCATACGCTGCCCGCGCCCCCGCCAAGTCCCCCCGCAACTCCGCCACCCGCCCCACCTCGAACCGCGCCCGCAAGTCCTCCGGCCCCGCCGCCACCGCCCTCCCCGCCGCCTCCGCCGCCTCCCCGATTCGCCCCACCCCCGCCAGCACCCGCGACCGCTCCAACAGCACATCGACCCCCTCCGCGCCGTCCAGCGCCGCCATCGCCGCGTCAAACTCCCCCAGCGCCGCATGTGCCCTCCCCCGCGCCAGCGCCACCTTCGCCTCCGCCCCCGGCTGACCGTGCACCGTGTATATCGCCCGCCGATACTGACCCGCCCGCACCTGCGCCAGCGCCCTCTCCGCGACCGAGAAATACTCCGGCACCGCCACGGATTCCGCCCCCTCGGGCATGAGCCGGTTGATCGTGCTCGTCGGCTTGACCGAACGCGAAAACCGGTCCCCCCCCACAATCTGCGCCGACGCCCGCCCCCCCATCGCTGCCGCCGCCAACACCATCCAGATCGCAACTCGTCGCATCGCTTCAACTCCAACCACGAGCCAACTCCAACCCACGAGCCATCGCACCGCTTACTATATGTCCGTGAACGCCCCCGCCGATCCCTGCCCCCAACTTCCCCCCTCCTCCCTCATCGGCAACCCCGACGCATTCCCGGTCCTGCGAAAGTGGCATTTCTTCAACCACGCCGGCGTCTGCCCACTCCCCCGCGTGGCTGCCGACGCCTTGCGGCAATATGCCGATGAAGCCTCCGCCGGCGCCTATCTCGACACCACCTGGTACCCCCGCCTCGCCCGCCTCCGCGCCGTCCTCGCCCGAATGATCAACGCCACTCCCGGCGAAATCGCGCTCCTCAAAAACACCTCCGAAGGCCTCGCCACCGTCGCCGCCGGGCTCGACTTCGCCCCCGGCGACCGCATCATCACCACCGCCGTGGAATACTCCTCCAACATGTACCCCTGGATGGACCTCGCTCTCCGCCGCGGCGTCGAGCTCGTCGTCATTCCCGCCCACACCCGCCCCGACGGCACCATCGTCGTCAACGAAGCCGACATCGAAACCGAACTCGCCAAACCCCGCACCAAACTCCTCGCCATCTCGCACGTCCAATTCGCCACCGGCCAGCGCATGGACGTCCTCCGCCTCGGCCGCGCCTGCCATTCCCACGGCGTGCTCTTCTGCCTCGACGCCATCCAAACCGTCGGCGTACTCCCCGTCGATGTAGTCGCCGCCCACGTCGACTTCCTCGCAGCCGACGGCCACAAGTGGCTCCTCGGACCCGAGGGCGCCGGGTTCCTCTACGTCCGCCGCGGGGTCATGGACCGCCTCCGCCCCCCGATGCTCGGCTGGAACTCCGTGCGAAACCCCTTCGCCTTCGGCACCTACGACCTCACCCCCAAGCCCGACGCCAGTCGCTACGAGTGCGGCACGCTCACCATCCCCGCTTTTCTCAGTCTCCTCGCCTCAGTCGAGCTGCTCGCCCACGTCGGCGTGGACTTCATCTCCGCCCGCCTCAAGCTGCTCACGGACCGCCTCGCCGCCGGGTTGCTCGACAAGGGCTACACCGTCGTCTCCCCCCGGGAAAACGGCCGCTGGTGCGGGTCGATCCCCTTCACACGCCACGGCATGGACCACCCAGCCGAGTGCCACCGCCTCCGTACCCACCACCGCGTCGAACTCGTCGCCCGAGAAGGCCGCCTCCGCGCCTCCCCCCACTTCTACAACACCACCGAGCAAATCGACGTACTGTTGAACGCCGTCTAGCCGCCGGGAAAATGCGTCGCCCATGAAGTGCAAGAAGAAACACGAAGAAAGAAAACGCATGCAACATACTCAGGCATGTCGAGGCTCCTGTCGCCTCCTCTTTTCGTGCCTCTTCTTGTCCTTCGTGTGCGGAACGCTTCTTTCCCTGATCTCCGCCGCACCCGCCACCAAGCCCCTCGAGATTCGCGGCATGTCCGTCGCACACGCCCGGCGCGGCGGCGGGGGTACGGCAGCGACGCCTGCATCGGACAGTACAAGGAGCTCAAGCCCCTCGGCGTCAACTACGTCTCCCTTTCCAACTTCGGCTGGATGTCCGACATCACCAAGCCAGACGTCCGCTTCGCCCGCGACCGCACCCTCGGCGAGGGCGACACCGGCAAAGCCATCGACGACGCCCGCGCCCTGGGGCTGAAGGTCTTCCTCAAGCCCCACCTCTGGGCCGGCGAGTTCGCCCGCGGAAAGTGGCACGGCGACGTCGCCATGACCACCCCCGCCGACTGGGACGCCTTCTTCGAAAACTACACCGATTACATCGTCACCTGCGCCAAGGCCGCCGAGGAAACCAGCACCGAGCTCTTCGGTATCGGCTTGGAGTACGTCGGACCCTCCAAGCTCACTGACCGCTGGCGGAAGGTCATCGCCGCCGTCCGCGCCGTCTACAAAGGCAAGATCACCTACTCCGCCGCCTTCGCCGAGTGGAAAGACGTGCAGTTCTGGGACGACCTCGACGTCATTTCCATCTCCGCCTATTTCCCTGTCGCCACCGTCGACCGCGGTTACCGAGGCCGAGCTCCGCGCCGGCTGGGCGACCGTTTGCCGCGACCTCGAAGCCCTCCACCGCAAAACCGGAAAGAGAATCCTCTTCTCCGAACTCGGCTACACACCCGCCCCCAAAGCCGGCCGCGAACCCGGGAGCTACAACATCGACGAAGTCGACAAAACCTACCAAGCACTGCTCTTCCACGTCGCCCTCGAAGAAGCCGCCAAACGCCCCTTCATCGACGGCGTCTTCCTCTGGAAATGGTTCTCCACCCCCCTCACCGGCCAACGCCCGGGCCGAGAACCCTTCGCCATCCAACCCCGCCCCCAACTCATCGAAACCCTAAAACAACAATGGTCCCCAGCAAAATAACCGCTATCCCCCCCGACCGCCTCTTCCCCTCACTGCCTCTGTGCCTCTGTGCCTTTCCCCCCTATCCCCTCACCACCGCCCCCAGCTCGCCCTTCGCCTTCTCCACAAACGCATTCACCGCCACATCCACATCCTCGCTCTTCAGCGACCTCTCCCCAGACCTGAACATCAGCCGCAACGTCACGCTCTTCTCCCCCTTCTCCAGCGGCTTGCCACGGTACGTCGTCACATGCTCCACCCGCTCCAAATCGCCCAGTGACAGCGCCCCCAGCACCCCCGCCAGCCGCTCATACGCCACCGACTCCGCCACCACCAGCGACACATCCCGCTCCACAGCCGGATACCTCGGCAAGGGCACGAGCTGCGGAACGTGCCGCGTATGCTCAATCAGCGGCGCAAGCTCCAGCTCAGCCGCCACCGGCACGTGCTTCAGCTCCGCCTTCCCCGCCACCGCCTTCGCCACCACCCCCACCACCCCCACCACCCGCCCGCCCCACGTCACCATCCCGGCCGTGTCATACCCCGCCACCCTCGCCGGCGCAACCCGAACCTCCCGCCGCGCGTCCAACCTCCCGAGCATCGCCTCCACCACACCCCGCATTTCTTTTACACCCGCCCCCCCCACCAGCGCAATCTTCCTCTGTTCTACCAACTTCCCGTCCGCCCCCACGAAAAACGCCGACCCCGTCTCATACAATCTCACCGCACCATTCCCACCCGACTCATTCCGCCGCAGCGCCTCGAGCAACCCCGGAACCAGCGACGGTCGAAGGTTCGCGTCCGCCTTCCGTGTCCCGTGGTCGGCTTTGGGAAGTCCCTTCGCCCCCGCCGGCAGGAAGTCCATCGCCAGCGCATCGGTCACGAACGAAAACGTGATCGCCTCGAAGTACCCGCTCCCCACCGCCACCTCATTGACGATCCCCATCGACCGCGCCACGAGGTCCGGCTGGGTAAGTCGGATCTCAATCGCCTCTTTCTCGGGAATGTTCCCATACCCATACACCCGCGCCACTTCCTCGATCAGGTCCACCTCAACGTTCACATCCAGCCTGTCCGGCGGCACCGACACCCGCACCCGCTCCCCCTCCAACACCGGAGACATCCTCAGCCGGCCCAACGCATCCACCACCGCCTCAGTCGGGATCTCATACCCCAGCACCCGCCGAAGCTTCTCAAACCGCAACGCCAATCTCTTCGCCCCCACCTCGCCCCGACCCACAGCCGACTCCCCCTCCACCAGCGTCCCACCGCACAACTCCAAAATCAGTCGGCATGCCCGCAACGACGCCCGACGCTGAAGGTTCGGGTCCAACCCACGCTCGAACCGGTAACTCGAATCCGACCGCAGCCCCAGCTTCCGCGCCGTCTTCCGCGTCACCAGCGGCTCGAACGCAGCCGACTCGATTAAAATGTCCCTCGTTCCCTCGGTCACCTCCGAGTCCTTACCCCCCATGATCCCCGCGAGCGCCACCGGTTTATCGCGGTCGGCGATCACCAGCATCCAAGGTTCCAGCTCCCGCGTGTGCCCGTCCAGCGATGTAAGCTTCTCCCCCGCCCGCGCCGTCCGAACCACGATCTCCGGCCCGACCAGTTTTGCTAGATCAAACGCGTGCAACGGCTGACCCATCTCCAGCAAAATGAAGTTGGTGACATCCACCACATTGTTCACCGGCCTAAGCCCGACCGCCTGTAAATCCCTCTGTAGCCACGCCGGACTCGCCCCGACCCTAACCCCTCGAATCACCCGCGCCGTGTACAGCGGGCAGAGCGCGGTGGCCTCGATGCTCACCTTGGGCAACCCCGCCGGCTTGATGGCCCCAGCCGCTGGGGCGATGGGCGGCTCGACCACTTCCAAATTAAGGAGTGCTCCTAATTCCCGCGCAATTCCAACATGCGATAAACAATCCGATCGGTTGGATGTTACTTCTACATCGAAGACGTCATCCGTCTCGTACTTCTCGAACACCTCGACGGGTAGACCCGCATGGGTCAGCGATTCTCCGCAAGTTTCTGAATTCGGTGCGTCCGGGAGATAGGTGCGTAGCCACTGGAGACTGATTTTCATGAGGAATGATGAGTGTACCGGGGGGGGGGAGGCCTTGACAAGGAACGGCAGTTACGTATCCTTTTCTGCCCTCACGAGTTAGGGTCCGACCCTTACAAAAAGGTCGGGCGGGCGTGTTTCATAAATCTTCTGCCAGGCGTGATTAAGCGCCGGCTGAGAGGAGCGACGCTCCGGTGGCCAAAGAAGTAAAAAAGGCGAACGCCAAGTCGGGCGCCAAGGAAAAACCCAAGGCATCAAAATCGGGGGCAGGTAAACTCTCGTCCGCGAAAAAGGCCCAGATCAATAAAACCCAACCCCCTCCAAAGCCCGCTCCCGCAAAGTCCAAGGCTCCCGTCCCAAAGGTCGCAGCCAAGCACGCGCCTGTGACCTCCGCCGCCGTCAAATCGGCTGCGGGGAAGATCGTCCCCGCCAAAGCGCCCGCCAAGGTCTCCGTCGCCAAGTCCATGCCCCCCAAGACATCTGCGAAGGCTCCCGAGAAAGGGCTGACAAAAGTTCCGCCCAAAGCGGTCGGCGTCTCCCCGGTTGCGACCGCAGCGCAGGTCAAGGTCCCCGCACCCGCGAAGGTCCCCGCCCACGCAAAGGTCCCCGCCCCCGCAAAGGTCCCCGCCCAGGCGAAGGTCCCCGCGTCCGCAGCCACGACCAAACCCGCCACCACGGCCAAGTCTCCCGCCGTCAATGGAGTACCCGTCGCCACACCCATCAAATCCAAGGGCGGAAAACAGCCCAAGGTTCCCGTCAAACCCGTGATCTCCGCCAAACCTGGCCAAATCCTGCTCACACCCCTCCGACCCACGGGTTCCGTCCCCCCGCCCCCCAAACCCGTCGTCGCCGCTCCCGTGACCACCAACGGCACGGCCGCACCCGCCGAACCCGCAGTCAAAAAACTCAAACCCGTCCTCGTTCCGCCTCCCCTCCCCCCGGCACCCGTCACCACTGACTCCAAAGCAAAGAAAAACCAAGCAGGTCTGAGCACGAAGGAGATGGAGTTCTTCCGCGACCTCCTGCTCAACAAGCGCCGTGAGCTCCTCGGCGACATGTCCGCCATGGAACGCGAAGCCCTCCGCGGCGCGGGGTCCAACCTGTCCAACGTCCCGGTGCACATGGCCGATATGGGTACCGACAACTACGAGCAGGAGTTCACCCTCGGCTTGGTGGAGAAGGACCGTCAACTCCTCCGCGAGATCAACCTCTCGCTGGCCAAGACCCAGAACGGCACCTATGGCATCTGCGAAGGCACTGCCAAGCCGATCACGAAGGCCCGCTTGGAAGCCCAGCCGTGGAGCAAGTTCTCGATCGAGCACGTTCGCTCGATCGAAAGTCGCACGTCGTTCCGGCGGTAGAACCCCCCGACGTGGTCGCCGCCTGCCTAACATCGCCGCGTGTCCGCGACGACTCCGGAGCCCAACATTAGTAACTTCCGCTCACCACTGGCTTTGACACGCTTTTACGGTGTCTGCGTCGTGGGCATGGCGCTGGACATCGTGGTGAAGTACGCCGCTCAAGCCAGACTCGAGGGGCAGGCAGGGCATGCGTTTTGGCCGGGGTGGTTGCACTTCGAATGGGTGCTGAATCCGGGGGCCGTGTTCGGGATCGGGGCGGGACATAGGTGGCTGTTTGTTGCGGTATCGGTGCTGGCGCTGGGGTTTCTAACATACTTGTTCGCGGCGGCGGGGCGCAGGCAGTGGGGGTATCAGATCATCCTCGGGATGCTGCTGGCGGGGGTACTGGGGAACCTGTACGACCGCGTCATGTACGGGCACGTGCGCGACATGTTCCGCATTCTGCCGGGATGGAGCTGGCCGGGGGAGTGGACGGTTTTCGGGTACCCCGGGTTTGGGCGGGAAGTGTTTCCTTACGTGTTCAACGTAGCCGATGTGATGCTGTGCGTGGGGGTGGCGCTGATGCTGGGACACGCGCTGTTTTTTGATGTGATTCGCAAGCCGAAAGAGTCCGGGGCGGAAGCGGGGCAAGCGGCGTAGATGGGGTGGCGTAAAGGGACTGGGGGGAAGAGGAGAGGCCCGCCGGGTGAGGGCGGGCCTGATGAGTTTTTGTAGGGTGAGGCGGGGAGAATTAAGCTTGGCCGACTTCGACGCGGACGAATTGGGAGAGGGTGGCGCCTTTGGCTTTGACCATGTCGCCGACTTTGCCTTTGAAGGCGTCGGCGTTGATGTATTCCTGGTCGAGGAGGACTTTTTCGGCAAAGAAGGAGTTGAGTTTTCCTTCGGCGATTTTTTCGGCGATTTGCTGGGGCTTGCCGGTGGTTTTGGCTTGTTCGATGGCGATTTCGCGTTCCTTGGTGACGACGTCGGCGGGGATGGATTCGCGGTTGAGGCCGAGGGGTTTGGCGGCGACGACATGCATGCCGACGGCTTTGGCGACTTCGTCGGATCCGCCGGCTGAAAAGGCGAGGAGGACGGCGGTTTTGCCCTTGCCGGCGGTGGAGTAGAGGTAGCTGCCGACGAAGGGGGCGGCGATGGCGAGTGCCCGGCCGAACTGGACGTTCTCGCCGGTGGTCTGGGCGAGTGCGGTGAGGTCACTCTTGAGTTCGGTGGCGACGTCGGACTTGCCGGCGAGGAGGAGGTCCAGGGCCTTTTGGCCCAGGGCGGCGACGGCGTCGGACTTGGCGGTGAAGTCGGTGTTGCAGTTGAGCTCGACGATCGCGCCGGACTTGTGGTCGGGGGTGGTGGCGATGAAGACGCGGCCTTCGGAGGCGGCGCGTTCGAGGACGGAGGTTTTCACGCCCTTCTCGCGGAACTTGCGGACTGCGAGCTCGATGTCACCGGCGGTTTCAGTGAGCATCTTCTTGCATTCCATCATTCCCTGACCGGTTTTCGTGCGGAGTTCATTGACGAGTGCGGCGGAGATTTGCGACATGATTGGGGTCCTTGCTGCGGGGAGGAAAAAGCGGATGAACGCAGGGGGTGAGCCCCGCGTTCATCCGCGATTAGTGCGGTGTTACCGTTTCGCGAGAACGCTAGGCCGAGGCGACGGGTTCGGAGGGGGCGACCGGTGCCGCGGTTGCGTCGGCGGGGACGTCGACCGGGGCGGGGGCGTCGCCCTCGGCGCGGAAAGCCGAGCGGACCGAGCGCCTGCGGGCGGGAGCGCCGGGGGCGCCGCCGTCGGCATCGGGGCGCTGTTCGGTGCGGCCCGTTTTACCGTCGATGGCGGAGTCGGCGAGTTCCTTGCAGATGATCTCGATGGCGCGCATGGCGTCGTCGTTGCCGGGGATGGGGAGATCGATCTGGTCGGGGTCGGAGTCGGTGTCGATGAGGGCGATGGTTTTGACGCCGAGCTTGCGGGCTTCCTTGACGGCGATGTGCTCGCGGCGGGTGTCGATGATGAACATCAAGCCCGGGAGCTTTTCCATGCGGCGGATGCCCTCGAGGTTGACCTTGATTTTGTCCATTTCACGCTTGAGGGTGGCCTTCATTTTCTTCGAATAGGTCTCGATCTGGCCGGTGGCCCAGAGCTTTTCGAGCTCGTCGAGGCGGTTGAGGCGGGCGCGAATGGTGCGGAAGTTGGTGAGCGTGCCGCCCAGCCAGCGTTCGGAGACGAAGTGCATCCCGGCGCGGGCGGCTTCCTGTTCGACTGCGAAGCGGGCTTGGCGCTTCGTGCCGACGAAGAGAACGTCCTTGCCTGAGGCGACGACGGCTTGGACGAGCCGTTTGGCGCGGAGGATACCTTTGACGGTTTCCTTGACGTCGATGATGTGGATCATGTTGCGTTTGCCGTGGATGTAGGTTTCCATTTTTGGATTCCAACGGCTGACGCGGTGACCGAAGTGTACGCCGGCGTCGATCAGATTTTTGACGAGCTCGGCTTGGTTGACTGCTGCCATGAGGGACCTCTGGGGAAAGGGATGCAACGGCTAAGTTGCCGCCAGCCCGAAGGTTGCGATCCCTGCCAAGTGGGTGCGACCCTGTGGGGCTTTATGGTTTGCAATAGAGACAACACGATCCCCACCCTCGACAGGAGCCTGCCGCGGGCGAGTCGGTCCTTGGCGAGACCTTGGTCGGGGAGGGTAGGTGACAGGGGTGGGGTTAGGCAAGGTTGGGCGTAAGGTGGAGGAGGAAACGCCTGCCGGGGTATTGGCGGGAGGGGGGGAGGTACAGCGACAAAAAGACGGGGTGGCAGAGCGACCGAGTGAATGGCGTGATGTGCAAGTTAGTGGGGAAAAGTGAAAATGAAATGTGGTACTTTTTGTTACATTTTGATGGGTTGAGGTGGAGGAGATTTTGGGGGGTGTGGGAGAGGTTAAGTGGCTATGGGTAAGGGGGCTAGAGGTGTTGAGGTGGGGTAGATTTTGCATGGAAAGGGTTTAGGAAGTTGGTCGGTGGTTGGTGGATTTGCACGATCGTGCTGGGGGGTGAGAGCGGGTGGCGAGTGGGGAAGGTGGGCGTAGGGGAGAGAGGGCTTGGGGTGTCTGATAGACGTATGTTAGGTATTTGGTCGGGGATGTCAAGAGAAAAGTGGATCTGCGAGACTGGGGCGATCGGGTAAGGGTGGGGGATTCGCAACTTGCGCGGCTACTGGTTGGCGGAGCGGAGGGCACGGAGTCGTTGAGGCGGGGGGGAGGAGAGGGTGAGGGGAGGAGGAGAGTGAAGCCAAAGTTTTTGTTTGGTCGGTTGAGCTGATTTGCCTCGGAGGGAGCGGGGGGCGGCGATTCCTTGGCAGTTGAGAAGCAACTGCGTCCCCGCTCCTCGTCGGTCCCCGTTGATTGTCTGTCCCCGCCCCGATAAATTCCCCTTAGGGACGAATAGGGAAAACCCCTAGCGATTGCGACTTGCTTAAGCGATTAACCTCCGCCTCGGCCTGAGAACCAGAAGGAACTCAACAGAATGGCCGAAAAAAGATCGTTGAAATCGTTAACGAAGCGTCACACGCGGCAGGCAGACCGTTGCTGGAACGGGTATGAACCAACGTTGGGCAAGAAGCCCTTCATGGAAGGCTTGTGTAAGGCGAAGGCAAAGTGAGCACTGATGGGGGGTATTTTTTAAACGCGTTGCGGGGGATTTAATCTCGGTGTGGCCGACATGTACAACTTTACGTTAAGCACACCACGGCATAATTAGAGGAGACAGACAGATGGTGATGGAAAATTATATCGTGTTCAGCCCGTGGGCATTTTTCGTCATTGCCCATGTGCTCAGCTTGGGCGCAGCGGCCATGTTTGCGGGGTTACTTTACTTCATCGTTACGGCGAAGCAGATTTCGCCGCGGTATCGGATTGCCAACTGGCTTGGTGCTGTCGTGATGGTGTCGGCTGCGCTTGAACTGGGCGTCCAATACCTCGTCTGGAAAGGAACATTTTTACCAATCGTGGTGGGTGGCGAAACTTTCTTTGCTGCCATCGGGAACCAGCGATTCAGCAACGGCTACCGATATGTGAACTGGTCGATTGACGTGCCGGTGCTGCTGATGCAAATTGTGGTGGTGCTGGGGCTTGTCGGCAGGAAATTCTGGTCGCCGGTGATTCAGTTCACGCTCGCCGGTCTTTTGATGATTTACACCGGTTACGTTGGTCAGTTCTTTGAAGCGGTTGTCACCAATAGCGTCGAGATCGGCTCGCTTTCACAGGTTACCGGCGGGCTCGTGCTGGGAGACATTTCGCAAGGCTCGCTCTTCTGGATCATGTTCTTTGTTTCCTGCGCGTTTTACGCTTGGATCCTGTATCTCGTTGTTGCCGTCGGGCTGAACAAAGACAACTTGGCCAAACTGACTCCCGAGGCGCAATGGTGGATGAAGGCTGTCGTGTTCACGCTGATTGGGTCGTGGATGCTTTACCTTGTTGGATACCTGATGCCGGCGGTGAGCGTAAGCCAGGAATCGGCGGTCATCCGTCAGACTGCATACACGATCGCTGATATTGTTTCGAAGGTCATTTACGGCATTATGATCGGCTACGTTGCCGTGCTTCGGTCGAACGCCGAAGGCTACCAAGAAGGCCGGGTTGAGCATGTCGGCTAGGACCATGCCGGCCGACCGTTTGGCGAGTTTGACCCCGTCTGACCCTGTGCGGTCAGAACGGGAGTCAGGGGAATAGAGAGGGGACGTAGCTGGGCCCGAAGAGGAGGAGGGGGCGACGCGGAGACCTAGTTCATCTTTGTTGAGCTGTCGCCGAAGATACTGGTATGGGAAGGCAGGCGAGGACGGCTATCGGTGGGCAGGTTTGTGATCAGCTGCGGGGTAGCGCGGCTGAGGGTTTTTAAGACGGAGGAGGTCCACCTGCCGAGCAGAATGGGGGAGGAGTTACTCTTTGGGAAGGCCGAAGTCACAGCATCCCCGTTCACTTTCGTGATCGCCGCGCTGGCGTCCTTGAGTACTAAGTAGGCTGGGGCGAACTCTTTCAGCGGGAAACCGGTCTTCTCACCGGTGTTGCCGAGATGGTCTTGGTATGAAAGGACGATCAGAAGGTTCTTTGCCATCCTGCTTCATTCCGTCGTTATGCCATCGAAGTGTTCGTTGTCTTTTTCGGCGACGGCGCGGGTGGGGTGGACAACGCCGTCTCGATGATTAGGCGGCGAATAGAGCGTGTAGAGCTTCATGGGAACGCTTGCGGTGTTGATGATGTTGTGGTTCGTCCCGGCGGGGACGAGGACGGCGAAGCCAGCGCGGATTTCCGTCCGAACCCCGTCGAGGACCGCCTCGCCGGAGCCCTCCTCGACACGAAAGAACTGATCGAGCTTGTGGACTTCCGCCCCGATCTCCTCCTTGGGCTTGAGCGTTATGAACACGAGCTGGCAGCTCTTGGCCGTGTAAAGCACCCGGCGAAACTCTTCATTGTTTAGGCTGAGACTTTCGATGTTTTGTACGAAACCCTTCATGACCGAACCTCATTGGTAAGTATTCCAGTACACACATACGCATTGTAGAATCTTTCGCGTCCGCAGTCCTGACCGGCGTTTGGCAACGGAGCACCGCTGCGAAAAAGACAGACGGCATGAAGTTCAGGAAACTCATGCGACGAAAAAGTCAACGTGATCGCACACCCAGCGGTGCCCAAACACGTCGGCTTACTCGTCAACGGGTCACTCGGCAAAGCCGGGTTACCCTTCGTCTAGTCTTCCAAGAATTCAATCGAGCCGTAGATCTAAGCTGGCACTGAAATGACCTGC
>JBBRUM010000004.1:0-24960 GCA_038247815.1 Tepidisphaerales bacterium
GATGGGGGGGGTTTAGAGGGCAATGGGGATCGCGCGGGTTTTGACCCCCATCTGTCAAGTGCGATACAGTTGCGAGAGCCTATGACACCCGCAGCGGACATCCAGCCTCAATGCACACTGATTCTGCCGACGTACAACGCTTCCGCGTTTATCGGCGAGACGGTCGTGAGGGTGTCGCGGTTCGTCCGCGAGCATCCGGCGTTTTGCGTGCTATTCGTGTGCGACGGGTGTAGGGATGACACGGTGGTCAAGTTACGGGGGCTGCTGGCGGAGCTTCCGGGTGGGGCGAGGCGAATGCGGGTGTTGGCGTATGAGCAGAATCGGGGGAAGGGGTTTGCGCTGCGGACGGCGTTTTCCAAGTGTGAAACGCCGTACATGATTTTTACGGACGTCGACCTCGCGTACGAGCCGGACGACGCGGAGAAGTTGCTGGCGGTGCTCAAGGGTGGGGCGGACTTGGTGGTGGTGAACCGGGCGAGTCCGGACTCGACGTTTCTGATTTCGCCGCGGGACTTTTCGAACATTTACAAGCGGCATTTGATGTCGCGCGCGTACAACCGCTGGCTGAGGATGATGTTGCCGATAAACATTCTTGATACGCAGGCGGGGTACAAGGGGCTGACGGCTGCGGCGTGGGCGAGGTTGTCGCCGATGCTCAAGTGCGACGGGTTTTTCTTTGACACGGAGCTTTTGGCGCACGCGGGCGCGATGGGGTTGGACGTGCGGCAGACGCCGGCGCATTTTAAGTATCTTGACCCGACGACGGTGCGGATGGTCAAGAGCGGTTGGGCGATGTTGGGCGACACGATTTCGCTGCGTCGGCGGCTTCGTGCGCAGTACGGCCGGTTGGACGGGGACTATTCCGTTCCGACGGCGACATTGCCCTCGACGATGTCCCTGCCGGCGGATAAATAGCGCGTGGGTGTTTTCGCCCCGAACCTAACGGTGACCGCCGACGACTTTGGGATCGGCGTGGAGACATCGCGCGGGATCGTGGACTGTTTTCTCGGCGGAGCAATCGATGCGACAAGTTTGATGACTGTCACGGGGACGCGACTCGAGCGGAGTTTGCCGCTGCTGGAGGGAGTGGGCGGATTGCGGCTGGGTTTGCATTTGACGTTGACCTCGCCGGCTGGGCGGCCGTTGGTGGCGACTCGGGCGACGGGGTTGGTGACGCGGGGTGGGACGTTTCGGGGGCTGGGGGAGTTGTATCAACTGTGCTCGCTGGGCCGGGTGGACCGGGGGGGGGTGCGGGACGAGATTTTGGCGCAGGTCGAGCGGTTTCGGCGGTTGTTGGGGAGTGCGCCGGGGCATGTGGACGCGCACCATCACGCCCATCAGCTGCCGGTGGTGCGGGAGGTGGTGGCGGAGTTGGTGGCGGGCGGGCAGTTGCCGGCGGTGGTTCGGAGCACGGTCGAGCCGGCGGAGACGTGGGCCGTGGCGGGGGATCGCGTGCGTCGGGGGGCGATTCGGCACTTGGGTGTGAGGGCCAGGCCGATGTTGCTGGCGGCGGGTGCGAAACTGACGGACGGGTTTTGCGGGGTGCTCAGCAAGTCGATGTTGGGGCGGGCCGACCCATGGTCCGCGTACCGCGAGGCGCTGCCGGAAGGCGGGAGGTGGGAGATGATGGTGCACCCCGGTTATCTGGACGAGGAACTTGAAGGCCGCGACACATATCGGGGTCCGAGGGTGGTGGAACTCACGGCTTTGTTACGCTTGGGAGCGCGGAAGGCTCCGGCGGCCATGTGATATTTGTGGCAGCCGCTTGGCTGGGGGCGGGTGGCCACTTCGATACCGCCGCACTTGGCCGTAGACTCCGAGCCATGCCCAAAGTACGCAAGGCCATTATTACCGCAGCCGGTCGAGGCACACGCCAGTACCCCGCGTCCTCCGCCGTTCAAAAGGAACTGTTCCCCATCGTCGACCGTGACGGACTGGCCAAACCCGTCATCCAGATCATCGGCGAGGAACTCCTGGACTCGGGGATCGAAGAGATCTGCATCATCACCCAGCCCGGCGAGGAGAAACTCTACCGGGATTACTTCAAACGCATGTCCGACAAGGACGTGAAAGCGTTTCGGGGCAAGGACTGGGCAATTCTCGAGTCGGAGAAGCTCGGGGCGTTCGGCGAGCGGATGCACTTCGCGGCGCAGTCGTCGCCCGAGGGGTTCGGCCACGCGGTCTACCAAGCCAAAAGCTTCGTCGGCGACGACCCGTTCGTCCTGATGCTCGGCGACCACGTTTACATTTCGGACCTCAAGGACCGGTGCGCTGCGCAGCTCATCAAGGTGTTTGAGACCTATCGGGCCGACGCGGTCACAGGCGTTCAGCCGACGATCGAGCGAATGTTGCACCTGTTCGGAACGATCAAGGGCGAACCGATCGACGCGAGCAAAGGCATCTACCGGGCGCAATTGATCATCGAGAAGCCGCCGGTGGAAGTCGCCCGGGAAAAGCTGGTAACGCCCGGACTGCCGGCGGGCAACTACCTCGCACACTTCGGCATTCATGTGTTCTCACCGCGGATATTCGATTCGTTGGAGTATCTGATCAAGAACGACCTTCGCGAGAAGGGTGAGATCCAACTGACCGCCGCCCAGGAGCACCTCCGGAGTCAGGTGGAGAAGTACTGGGCGGTGGTGGTGGAAGGGCAGCGCTACGACACGGGGATTCCGTACGGACTGATGGAGACGCAGTTGGCGCTGGCGTTAAATGGGGTGCACCGAAAGGAGATCTGCGAGGCGATTGCGCGAATTCTTGCCATGCAGGTGCGGTCGTAGTAGGCCGGCCGAATAGCAGACCCTTAGCGCGATGTTTGAGGAAGACGGTGGTGTTTTTCATCTCAACCAGTAGACTGAGCCTAGATTCACTCGGTTGGGCATGCGAGGTCGACGTCTGATCGAGTTCCCTAGGTCAGCGATTTGGTTGCAGTGACGGAGTTTGGTTCCTGTCGTCCGGTTGTCTCCACGGGCGTTTAGCTGTTGTTTGGGGTGGTATTCATGAATCAGAACGTCTCATCGAACTCCGGGAGTAATCCTGCTGGGCCTTCAATTCCCTCGATGGAGTCGCTCTTGTGCGACCCGATCTTGGGAGGTAGGTCAACAAACTGCAACCCCGGGGCCGTACTTTGCGAGCCGGATCACCCAGCGTCGGATGTGTATTACGTGCACCGGGGGCAGATCAGATTGCACCAACTGGCCGAAGACGGGTCGTCGCTGCTGCTGGAGATCCTCGGGCCGGGGCAGTGGTTCGGGGTGGCGGCGTTGGCGGGGAAGGAAACGTGCGAGGTACGTGCGACGTCGGTGGGGGTGTCGGTGGTGACTCGGGTTCCGGCGCGGCAGGTGATGTTGCACGTTTGCATGTCGCCGGAAGGGTCGCGGGCACTGGTGCGGGAACTGGCGGCACGCCAATGTGCGTCGTATGACGACGCGGCACGGATGGTGTTTGACGACTGCAACGCGAGACTGATCAAGACGTTGCTGCGATTCTCCGATACGGCTGCGGCGTCGCGGCGGGACGTCGCCGACGGCGGCGGCGTGGTCCTTCGGATCACGCACCAGCAGCTCGCCCAAGCCGTTGGCGTGGCGCGTGAGACCGTGTCGCTCGCGCTGACCCAACTTCGTAAACAAAATGTACTCCGCACCGGGAGAAACCAGCTGGTTTTCGACCCCGAGGCGCTCCGAAAGTTTCAGACCGGCTCGAAGAAGCCGACCGAAGTCCGCGACGACGCCTGAATCGTGGGGCCTGAAGCGTGGGACCTGAACTGCGGAGCCTGAACAGTTGGCCCTGAACCGTGGGGCCTGAACCGTGGCCCTCAACCGTGGGCCCTGATCATTGGGGCATGAACTGCGGGGACTGTTGGGTCATAGCAACGCTCTGGGAAAAAAGTTACGCACTTACGCGACGCGCGAGGTGGCCACTGAGCGGCCGCGCCTTTTTGATCGGTAAAGGGCGGCGTCGGCGGCGGCGACGAGCTGGTCGGCGGTGGTGACGCGGTCGGTGTGGATGGTGGCGACGCCGAAGCTGACGCCGATTCCGGGGTCGGTGTAGCCGGCGTCGCGCATGTGTTGGACGTAGGCGGCTTGGATCCGGCGTGCGACCAGGGCTGCGCCGTCGGCGTCGGTGCGGGCGAGGAGCAGGACGAATTCGTCGCCGCCGTATCGCGCTGCGGCGTCCATTTTTCGGAGGTTGATGCGCATGATGCGAGCGGCGGCGATGAGTGCATTGTCGCCGGCTTGGTGGCCGTGGGTGTCGTTGAGGGGTTTAAATCCGTCCATGTCGAGCATGACGCAGGCGAGGTCTTCGCCGCTTCGCACGGAGGTTGCGTGCATTTGTTCGATGACGCGAGCGAAGTGGCGTCGGTTGTAGAGTCCGGTGAGGCCGTCGGTGCTGGCGGCTTCCTCGAGGGATTGGAGTAGGACTTCAAGGGTTTCGTTTTGTTCGCGGAGTTGTCGGTGGAGTCCGTCGCGTTCGCGGCGGAGCTTGTCGAAGGCAAGATTTTTTTCGATAACGAGGGGGAGTGTCATGAGGTAGTCGCCATTTCGGACGACGTAATCGGCTGCGCCGCAGAGTACGGCTTCGGTGGCGACGACCCCGGAGTTGGCTTCGGTGACGACGATGATTGCGGTTGCTCCGCGGGCCCGGAGTTGTTCGAGGACTTCCGGGCCGGTGGCGTCGGGGAGTGACCATTCGGTCAGGACGAGGTCGCGACCTGTGAGTAGACCGGGGGTGGCTTCGGCGAGGGTGGCGACGGTGTCGACCGAACCCTCTCCGAACTTTCCGCGCAGGACGTCAGCCATGGCTTGGCGGACTCTGGCGTCACCTTCCACCAGTAAGAGACTCAGTTTTCGCAATCTGGCTAAACTCCTGCGGAGAGTTACGATTCATCCGCGGAGGAGGCAAACGGTACGATTTTTGGTTGGGGTTTTGGGGGTTTGGGAGGACCGATAACCTCGCCCAGCGGGCGGAAGAGCCTCGGGTGAGTGAGGGGCGCGGGCGTCGTGATGTAGGCGGGGGTAGTGATTTAGGCGGGGGTAGTGACTTGGGTGGTCAGGGTTTGGGCGGGTCGATGTGGATGACAACGTCGGAGTCGTCGGGGTCGGGGTTTTCGGGTTCGGCGAGGACTTGGCCGATGGCGTCTTCGACGGTGAAGGCGTCGGCGAGTTTTGGGCCGGGGGGTCGGGCGGCGGCGTCGATGTTGTTATCGGCTGGGACGCCGTCGATTTGGACCACGAAGGACACCGGTCCGAGGGAGATGGTGTCACCGGCGACGACGGGGGAGATCTGGCACTTTTTTCCGTTGACGAGCGTGCCGTTGGCTGAGCCGAGGTCTTCGATGCGAACGGTGTGATTGGCTTGATTGACGACTAGGCGGCAGTGTCGGCGTGAGACGTCGGGGAGGGGTATACGGAAGTCGCAGTCTTCGCGGCGGCCGAGGGTGACGGTGGCTTTGGAGACGGGGAATGCCCTGTAGCCGCGGTTAGAGAGGAGCATGAACAGGACAACTTCCATATTTCGGGGTGCCTTCCCGGGTGACGGTACAATGGGCCGCCCGGCAAACCAACTCGCGTTTTCTTCTCGGACGCGGGCGGCAGACTGGACGCGAACCGCCATGGCCTTGGAACTCGAACAATCGACCCGCCCCGCCGCATTCGACGCCTCGGTGATCGCCGAGGGGAACACGCTGCCGGTAGACGGGCTGTATGTGCACGTGCCGTTCTGCTTTCACAAGTGCCATTATTGCGATTTTTACTCCATTACCCGGCAGACGCCCGAGCGGATGGCGCGGTTTGTGGACCTGGTGCTGCGGGAGGCGGAGGCGTGGACGTCGCGACGGCCGGAGCTGGCGACGGCCGGGGCGATCCGCACGGTGTTTTTCGGCGGGGGAACGCCGAGTCTGCTCCCAGCCGGGGAGATGGCGCGATTGATCGGCGGGCTGCGCGAGCGGTTGGACTTCTCGGGCGTTGGTGAGTTCACGGTGGAGTGCAACCCGGCGACGGTGGATGCCGCGTATCTGGGTGGGCTGCGGGCGGCGGGGGTGGACCGACTTAGCTTCGGGGCGCAGTCGTTTAACCCTGCCGATCTGCGCGTTTTGGAGCGGCACCACGACCCGGAGGACGTGCCGCGGAGTTTGGAGTTTGCGAGGTCGGCCGGGTTTCGCAGATTGAATCTGGACCTGATCTACGGGGTGCCGGGGCAGTCGTTAGCGGATTGGGACCATTCGCTGCGGCAGGGGCTGGCGTGTGGGACGGGGCATGTGTCGGCGTACTTGCTGACGTATGAGGTGAACACGCCGATCGCGGTGAAGAAGCGACTTGGGCAGCTCGTGGCGGCGGAGGAGTCGTTGGAGCTGGAGATGCTCGCGTACACACGGTCGCAACTGGCGGAGTTCGGGTTGCCCGCGTACGAGATCAGCAACTTCGCCCAGCCGGGGCAGGAGTGCGGGCACAACGTGATGTACTGGCGCGGGGGGAGTTACCTGGGGTTGGGGCCGTCGGCTGCGTCGCATGTGCACGGTTGGCGGTGGAAGAACCGGGGACATCTCGGGGAGTGGGAGAGGGCGGTGGAGGCGGGTACGCTGCCGATCGCCGAGGGGGAGCTTCTCAGCGCGGCAAGGCGGCAAGCCGAAAAGGCGTATCTCGGGGTCCGCACGACGGCAGGCGTTGCCTGGGCTGACATCGGGCCGTCTGGGCGGGAGCGGTTCGAGCCGGTACTTGCGAGGCTGGTCAGGGCCGGGCTGGTGCTGATGGACGAAGGGGGTTTTCGGTTGACCGAAGCGGGGGTCAAGGTGTCTGACGGTGTGGGAAGCGAGCTGCTGACGGCCGCTGAAGTCGCGGCCCGATAACCCTGTCGATGCCGGGCAAGACATCGCAACCCAGTTGATCTCGCCAGCACATCCGGCACGCGCGTCACAAACTGCGGGGCCGGGCGAGGTTATCCCGCCGTTGTGGCTTGCCCAAACTACGAATCGGATTGTAACTCCCCGATGAACCCCGTGGTGTCACGGCGCTTTGTTCACGCCGCAGGAGTCGGGAGTATGCTGGGAATAGTTCAAAATATCTTTTCGTCGCGGCGCAACCCGATCGGAATCGACTTCGGCACGGAGACGCTTCGTCTCGCCCAGGTGGCTCCGGGGGCGGTGGACGGTGAGTTGCGGGTGCTTGCGGCGGCGTCGCTGGACGTACCGTCGTCGGCGCGAAACGATCCGCAACTGCGACTGGCGTTTTTTGTCTCTGCGCTGAAGGAACTGCTGCCCTCCGGCGGATTCAAGGGCCGGCAAGCCGTGCTCGGGTTGCCGTCGTCGGCGCTGCAGCTGCTGCACGTGCGCCTGCCTCAGATGGACGAGGCCGCACTGACCAAGGCGATCCCGTTTGAGGCCCGCGGCAAACTCCCGTACGACCCGTCGCACGCGCTGATCCGACACATCGTCGCCGGGGAGGTGTACCACGGGTCTGAGCAGAAGCTCGAGACGATTCTCATGGCCTCGCCCAAGGCGGCGGTCGAAGCGCTTCTGGCTGCGGCGGGGAAAGCCAAGCTCGACATCGTTGGAATCAACACCGAACCGCTGGCGCTGATCGACTGCTTCATGCGTCTAAGTCGGCGGAAGGATGACCGCGACGCGGTTGTCTGCTACGTGGACATCGGGGCGAGCGGGTCGCGGGCGATCATTGCCCGGGGAGGCAAAGTGCTGTTTGCGCGGTCGATCGCCATCGGCGGCGACCACTTCACACGGGCGGTGGCACAACAGGCCAAACTGTCGTACGACGACGCGAAACTGATGCGACTTCGACTGGCCGAGGCGGCCCAGCCGATGGCGGGGACAGCCGCGGAGGCTGCGCCCCGCGGCACAACCCCACCGGTTCAATTCGCGTCCACCGGCACGACCGACGACGAAACCCCCGGCCCTAGCGCCGAGAACTCCTTCGCCCTGCTGGGCGCCGCGATGGCGAAGAAGCAGGGCGCCGCGTCGGTGATCGAACCACGCCGCGCCGGTCCCCCGGCCGAGCGGGGATCGACTGCGACGGAGCCAACGGCGGCCGGCGACACGCTCGCCCGCGAGCTGCGTTTGGTGGAGACGGCGGTGCGGGAACCGCTGACGCGACTCATCGAAGAGCTTGACATGTGCCGCCGGTACCACGAGGCGACGTTTCCGTCGGCGCCGGTGGACAAATTGCTGTTCATCGGCGGCGAGGCGAGGCAGAAGGGTTTGTGCGCCCATGTGGCGCGCGAACTCGGACTGGCCGCCAGCGTTGGCGATCCCCTAGCCCGGATGGCCAAGACCACCGAGCTGCCGCCCGAGTCCGGTCTCGACCGGCGCGGACCCCAACCCGGATGGGCCGTAGCGCTGGGACTTTCAATGGGACCGCTGACGGGAAAGCCTTAACGAGGATTCGACATGGCCGCCCCAAATCAACTTTCATTCCTCCCCGACGACTACCTCGAGCGGAAGCAAAGTCGGCGCACCAACGCCATTTGCGCCACGCTCTTTGTCATCGTGGTCGGGTCTGTCTTTGCGGCGTGGTGGTTCACCAAACGCTCGCTGGCCGGGTTGGAAGTGCAGTACACCTCCATCGACGGACAGTACACCGAGGCGGCAAAGCGCATTGAGCAGGTCCGCGAGATGCAGGACAAACAGCGAACCATGGCCACCCAGGCCGAACTCACCGCCAGCCTCCTGGAACGGGTGCCGCGGAGTCACCTGCTGGCCGAGATCACCAACGCCATGCCCTCGGGACTGTCGCTGCTGGAGTTCGACCTGACGTCGAGGGTCAAGGTCATACCTGTCAAGCCGGCGGCCGCGAACCAGCCAGCCGTGACCGCCTTCGACGCCGCCAAGGCCCAGCAGGAGCAGGCCAAACGCACCGCCGAGCCCCGCAAATACAACGTGACGATGAAACTGACCGGGGTCGCCCAAACCGACGTGCAGGTCGCCGGATTCATCACCAAGCTCGGGCAGTCGAAACTGTTCAAGGAAGTCAACCTCGCCGTTTCGGAAGAGTTCGTCATGGACGGCCGCAAAGTCCGGAAGTTTGGAATGGACCTGTTGTTGGACCCGGAGGCCCGCGTGATGACGGACGGCACGAAGGCCACCCCGGCGTCGATCTCAGGAAAGGCAGGCGGAAAGTGAAATTTGGAGCACGCGAATTCGTTTTTTTCACATTGCTCATCGGGATTCTCGCCTCGAGCTGGTACTTCGTGTTCAAGCGCGCCAACGACCGACGGGCATACCTGACCCATGAAATCGCCCAGAAGGAAACCGACCTCGAAAACCTCAGGAAAAGCACGTCTGGGATCGAGGACCTCGGCGTGAAGATCGTCGAACTCCAAAAGGCGATCGCGTTCTTCGAGAGCAAGCTGCCGCAGGAAAAAGAGATGGACAAAATCCTGAAGGAAGTCTGGCAGATGGCGCAGGCCAACAGCCTCGATTGCAAAACAATCAAGACGCTCAAGCCCGAGCGTCAGGCCAACTACTCCGAGCAGCCGATCGAGCTGACGATGAACGGCGAGTTCGCTGGGTACTACAACTTTTTGCTTCAGCTCGAGAAGCTTCAGCGAATCACGCGGCTGCACCAGATGAACCTGCAGAAGATCACCTCGGTTGACGGTCAGATGAGTGCGAAGGTGACGCTTTCCGTGTTCTTCGAGCCCGACACCGCATCGGCTGGGGGCGCGGCCCCGGTCTCCACTGTTCGCTGACACGCCCGCCCGCACCCCCCGCCAGAGGAGCACGCCATGTCCAACGACAACGAAACAGAAGCGACGCAGGAAGAGAGCCTGACGGACACCCTCGGGGGCAGCGACGAGTTTTTCGTCGATGGCGAGAAGAAAGCCTCGGCACGGCCGCAGGCGCTGATCGGCTTGCTGCTGACCGTGGTCGCCGCCGGGGGATACTTTTTTTACTTCAAACAGGCGCCCGCCGCGGCGACT
This sequence comes from Tepidisphaerales bacterium, assembly GCA_038247815.1. Classification (GTDB taxonomy): domain Bacteria; phylum Planctomycetota; class Phycisphaerae; order Tepidisphaerales; family Tepidisphaeraceae; genus JBBRUM01. The sequence goes on from JBBRUM010000004.1 coordinate 9,928, forward strand.
GCTGCGACCACTGCCACGCCGTCAGTCGCCGCCCGGAAAACCATCGACGAGTTTCTGACCAGTGGTAGCAAGGACATCGTGGCGATGGAGCAGATGCTCAAGAACACCGAGAGCGTGGTCAAGCAGTTCCTCGCCTACCCGTCGATGACGCAGGTTCCGCTTGCCGACCTTCGCACGAACCCGTTCCGGTACGCGCCGCCGGAGAAGCGTGAAAACTCGGACACCGAGAACCGTCGGATCAAGGAAGAGGCCCGCAATCGCGCGCTGCGGGCGGTCTCAGAGCTCAGGGTCGATTCGCTGATGACCAGCGCCGCCGGGGGCACGGCGATCATCAACGGCAAGTTCGTGCGCCCCGGCGACGTCGTCGAGGGGTTCACCGTCGAGTCGATCAAGCAGGGCGGCGTCGTCGTCCGCGACGACACGTTCCGATTCGAGCTCCGCATCTCCAAGTAGTTCTCCCCCCGTCCACCGCCGCTTCGACTCCCCAGCACCGCACCGAGGTTCTAGTTTCATGGGTGGTTTCGCCAGAAAGTCCAACGCCGAGCAGGACGCCTCGCCCGAGATCACCTTCGATCTCGACGAGGACTCGCCCATCGCGCCCCCACCACTCGCGCTGGTGCGCGCCGCAGCCGAGATCGCGCCCCCTCCCGCCGCCGCTCCAACGGCCGCGCCCCCGCCCGCCCAAGCCTTGAGCGACCAGAGCTCGACCGCCGCGAACCAGGGCGCCCGGAACCCGGCCACCCCGTCCCCGCCCGAAACAGTTGAATCGGACGACCCCGACTCGCTCTACCGCCCGGCGACCTCAAGGACGCGGAAAAGCGTGGAGCAACTCCTGCTCGAGCGCGGCGTTGTCTCGGAGGAACAACTGGCGCAGGCCCGCTCGGTCCGGGCCCAGACGCCGGGCAAGAACCTCACGCAGGTGCTGCTGACGATGTCGGCTGCCAGCGAGGAGCAGATTCTTTCGGCCCTCGCCGAAACACTCGCGCTTCGGTTCGAGAAGCCCGAGAAGTCGAAGATCGACCCCAAGGCCTTCGACCTGCTCACCACCGACTACATCCGCAAGACACAGGTTCTGCCGCTGCGGTTCGAGGACGAGCACCTTGTGGTCGGCATGATCGACCCGACGGACGTGTTCCTGCTCGACGAGGTGCGCCGGAAGGTGAAGAGATCGGTGCGGATTGTTGTCGTCACCGCCGCCGACATTTCCCGAGCGACCGAGGTCATGACCGAAGGCACTTCGGACATGAAGGTCGACGACATCATCAAGGAGATGAAGGACGACGACGTCCAAGTCGTCAAGGAAGCCAAGGACGACGTCACCGACCTCGCCAAGATCGGCAACGAGTCGCCGGTCATCAAGTTCGTCAACTACCTGATCTTCGACGCGCTCAAGCAGGGCGCGTCCGACATTCACATCGAGCCCAAAGAAAAGGCGCTGAAGATCCGGTACCGGATTGACGGCGTGCTCTTCGAGGCGATGAACCCGCCGGCTGCGATGCACGCGGCGATTGTTTCGCGCATGAAGATCATGGCCAACCTGGACATTTCCGAGCGCCGCCTTCCCCAGGACGGTCGCATCCGCGCCGTGGTGCACGACCGTAAGATCGACCTGCGGTTCTCCACGCTTCCCACTGCCTATGGCGAGAAGGTGGTGCTGCGAATTCTGGACAACCGCTCGATCAACGTGCCCCTCGAGGCATTGGGTTTCTCTGAGGAAGTTCACACCATCTGGAAGAACCAGGTCGACCAGCCGCACGGGATTCTGCTGGTCACCGGGCCGACGGGCTCGGGAAAGACGACGACGCTGTATTCGTCGCTGCGTTGCATGGACGGCAACAAGCTCAATATTTCGACGGTGGAAGACCCCGTGGAGTACCACCTCGCCCAGGCGAGCCAGGTGCAGGTGCACGACAAGATCGGCATGTCTTTCGCCGCCGCACTCCGCTCGCTGCTCCGGCAGGACCCGGACGTGGTGATGCTCGGGGAAATCCGCGACGGGGAAACCGCAAGCATCGCCGTGCAGGCCAGCCTCACCGGTCACCTCGTGCTCTCGACGCTGCACACCAACGACGCCCCGGCGAGCATCACCAGGCTCATTAACATCGGCGTCGAACCGTATTTGATCTCGGCCGCGCTCAACGCGGTGCTGGCCCAGCGACTCGTGCGAAAGATCTGCCAAACCTGCAAGGAAGAGTTCAAACCCTCCGACGAGATGCGCGAGTTTCTTGAGCTTCGGGGAATGGGTGCGCAGATGCTCTTCCACGGAAAGGGCTGCGACAAATGCCGCAGAACCGGATATGTCGGCAGGCTCGGAATATACGAACTACTCGTCATGGACGACACACTCCGCGACATGGTCACGTCAAACCCCGATGTGACGCTGTTGCGCAAGTACTGCCGCGAACGCGGACTCGTCACACTTCGCGAGGACGGTTTGCAGAAGGTCATGAAGGGCCTCACCACGGTCGATGAGATCCTCAGGGTCACGGAGTCCACCGTTTAGCCGGACGGCAGTCCCGCGTCCCCCGACCCAGTTTGTTCCCCCGGAGACACAATGAGTTTGATCAACGACATCCTCCGCAACGCAGTCCAGCAAAAGGCCTCCGACGTGCACATCAACGTCGGGTTGCCGCCGCTGATCCGTATTAACACGGTGATCACGCACACCGACTTTCCGCTGGTGACGCCCGAGGGCGCGCTTCGCCTGCTCAAGGAAGTCATGGAGGAGCGCCGCTGGGACGACTTCCAGAAGCTCCGCGACGCCGATTTCTCCTACGAGATCCCAGGCCTCGGCCGTTTCCGCGTCAACGCGCACTATCAGCGGAAGTCAGTCGCCATCGCCTTCCGTATCATCAACGACAAGGTCCGCCAGATCGAACAGCTCTTCCTGCCCGAGATCTGCTCGAAGCTCACCTATCTCCCGCGCGGGCTCATCCTCGTCACCGGGCCGACGGGCTCGGGGAAGTCGACGTCGCTGGCCGCGATGGTCGAAGCCATCAACCGCCGAGATCAGGGCCACATCATCACGATCGAGGACCCGATCGAGTACGCCTTTCAATCCAACAAGTCCGCCATTGAGCAGCGCGAAATCGGCGAGGACTGCCCGAGCTTCAACTCCGGTTTGCGGCACGCCCTGCGTCAGGACCCCGACGTGATTCTGGTGGGCGAAATGCGCGACTTGGAAACTACCTCCGCCGCCATCACCGCAGCCGAAACCGGCCACCTGGTCTTCTCCACCCTCCATACTGTCAACGCACCGCAGACCATCGAGCGAATCATCGATATTTACCCCAGCGACCAACAAAACCAGATCCGCTCGATGCTCTCCAACACTCTGCAAGCCGTCATCTCGCAAACCCTCTTCCGCCGCGCCGACCAGCCCGGGATGATCCCCGGCGTGGAGATCATGCTCTGCACGCCCGCCGTCCGGAACTGCATCCGCGAAAACCGCATCTTCGAGATCCCCAACATCATTGAAACCTCCCGCGCCATCGGAATGCAGACGCTCGACTCGTCCATCAAGCAGTTGTTCGTCAACGGCTACATCACCCGGGAGGACGCCATCGCCCAGGCCGCGCACCCGGAGAAGCTCGAACGTTCCCTCGCCGCCTGATCTGCCGTCGCACTTTGACCGTCATCGCGTTCAACGGAATCGACCATGCCGACGTACCGCTATGAAGCCCGGGCCAACGGTGGAAAGACGACCTCCGGCGTCGTCACCGCCCCAACCCTAGCCGCCGCCTCGGAGCAACTCCGCGCGCGCGGAGAGTTCATCGTCCACCTCGCCCCGGCCGCCGACCCGTCGAAGAAGGGCCAAGGCTTCACCCTGTCCTTCGGTCCCAGCGCCAAGGACGTGCTCAACTTCACCAGTCAGCTCGCCGTCATGATCCGCGCGGGCATCTCCATCCGCGCCGCAATCGAGGGCATCGCCGACCAGATCGAGAACCCCAAGTTCAAGGTCATGCTCCAGCAGATGAAGCGCGACGTGGAATCGGGCAAGCAGTTTTCCGAGGCCCTGGCCCGCTACCCCAAAACCTTCTCGCCGTTGTACATCAACATGGTCCGCGCGTCGGAGCTTTCCGGCGGGTTCTCCAAGATGCTCGACCGCATCGCCACGTACCTCGGCCAGCAGCTCGAAACCAGCAACATGGTCAAGGGCGCGATGATCTACCCCGGCATTATCGGCACTCTCGCCATCGGCACGACCACCTTCCTGCTGACCTTCGTTCTTCCCCGGTTCATGGTCATCTTCAAGGGCAAGGAAGCCGCCCTCCCCACCCCCACCAAGCTCCTACTCGCCCTATCCGAGTTCATGACCAACTATTGGTACATCTGCCTGTTGGGCTTGGGCGCGGCGATCTGGGGGTTCATACTCATGATCCGAACCGACTGGGGCCTGCTCTGGTGGGACAAAACCAAGCTCACCGTCCCACTTTTCAAGAAGCTGTTCCGAGCCCTGTACATCTCCCGTTCCCTGCACACGATGGGACAGCTGATCAACGCCGGCGTACCCATGCTCGACACGCTCTCGATCACCTCCGAAATCTCGGGAAACACGCTGTATAAGCGCATGTGGCGCGCCGTTTACCAAGCCGTCAAACAGGGCAAGAAAATCTCCGCGCCCCTGAACAAGTCACCCCTGCTCCCCCGATCCGTGGTCCAGATGATCGCAGCCGGCGAGGAATCCGGAAAACTTGGCGAGGTTCTCGACGAAGTCTCCGACTTCTACTCCCGCGAGCTAAAAAACGTCATCAAGTCCGTCACCGCCATGATCGAACCGCTGATGATTGTGCTGATGGGATCGATCGTCGGCTTCATTGCGATGTCGATCATTCTCCCGATCTTCAAGCTTTCGCAGATCGTGAACTAGGTTGCGGTTGGCCATGGGCGACAACGCGTCGCTCCCCCTCTCGCAGACACAACAACACGCCCGGGTACGCTTTAGACACGCCTTCCAAGCGGCTTCACGCCCCGCCGCCACCGGCAGAAGCGGCCGTCCCTCCACCATGCGTGTTCGCTCCGTCCGCGGGCTTGCCTCCCGGCCTCCGTGCATCTGTGCCGTCTGTGCCGCCTGCGCGGACGGGAGAAGTTGGGAAGAATCGCGATTTACCGCCCATAGTCCTCGCCACCACCCGCCATTGAATCGGATATCCACATTGATGTTCCACTCCACCACCACAACCCGCCGCCCCGTCCGCCGGGGCTTCACGCTTTTCGAAGCCGCCCTCGCCACCGTCATCGTCGGCATGGGTGTGCTGGGCATGATGCAGCTCCTCGCCGTCTGCACTCAGCAGAACCGCGGTGGCTCGCAGCTCACCACCGCGATGTACCTCGCCCAGTCGATCCAGGAGGCGACCTCCGACCTGCCGTTCAACGACCCGTCGGGCGCGGGCATGGGGCGCGAGGAGGGCGGCGGCCTGCTCACCTGGAACGACGTCGACGACTTCAACAACTTTTCCACCCTCGGCGGCCCGCCCATAGATGCCCGCCGTCAGGCGCTCACCGGCCTCGACCAGTACGCCCAGAGCGTCAGCGTCACCGAGGTGTCCGCCAACAACCTCAACCTCGCCCTCCCCGGCGCCGACTGCAAACGCGTCACCGTCTCGATCACCTACCGACGCCTCCCCACCGACACCCCCGCCGAGATCTACCGCACAAACTGGATCCGCACGCGCTAGTTGTTTTCGATCCGTATCCCCCCACCGAAGAGGTGTGCCCATGACGCTGAAAAACCGAACAAACCCCCGCACGAGTCCGCTTTCCCTCAAACGCTCCGCACCCTGCCAAGCCGCGCACTGCCGAGCGGCCCCCCGGCGCAAGGGCGCCGCCGCGGTCATGGCCATGGTGTTCCTCACGCTCTTCGGAACCCTCTCCGTCGCCATGATCTCCCTGAGCACCCTCAACGCCCAGTCCGCCGGGAACCTCGCAGACGTCGAACGCGCCCGCTCGATCGCCGAAGCCGGTCTCCGCTGGCAGGCTTTCCGGTTCAAGGCCATGCCCCGCCCCCGCACCCTGGCGGGCACGATCGACCAGACGGTCGCCGCCTCGCTCTGGCCGAGCATCAAGACCTCGATCCGCAACGACTACGCCACCATGACGCTGGCCGCCGAACGCACCGCCCCCACCGACCTCGGGACGTCCGTCGTCGGCCCGGAGATCGCAATCAACCCCACCCGCACCGAAAAGTTCCAAATCACCGTCGCCCAAGACCCCACCGACGCGCGGAATCTCATCGTCACGTCCGTCGGCACCTATGGCCGCGCGGTCCGCCGGGTGCAGATGACCTTCAACATCGACAAACGCGTCAAGTTCGCGATTGTCGGCAAGGTACCGATCCAAATCGGGCGCAACACCATCGTCGAGGGCAACATCGCGATGGCCGTTCCGAACAAGTTTCCCCCGATCATGATGCTCTCCGACTTCATGCACTTCGACCCGGGTTTGGCCACCCAGCTCACGGGTTGGAACTCGCACCTCCAAGCCAGCACCACCATCAACGGCGTCTCGGTTAAGAACCACCAAGGCTACGACAACCGCGTCAACGTCAACAACCCCATCGAGTACCAGCTGGCGACTTCGGCCGGCTACTCCGACTACAACGGGGACGCCTACATCGACGAATACGACATTTTCCTCCGCCGGTACGACTCCAACGGCAACCGCGAGCTCTCGGCTGGGGAATTTACGAATCCCTCGACGGGCCAGCTTTACGACTCCAACCTCTTCGCCGCGATGGACGCCACCGGCGCTCCGCTGTTCGCCGGCGACCCCACACGCGCCGGCTATCGCGACGGAGTGATTTCCAACGCCGACGGATACGCAAAGGTCCGCGGCACATTGACCGTCGCCGCCAACGAGGCCACCTGGGCCAGCCAGCTCGCCACGCAGGGCCTCAAGATCAACGACATGATCCAGGGCACCGTCGCCACCACCACCCCCACCGACGTCGCCGTCAAGTTCGGCGCGACTTCCTCCGACCTCTTCGACCTCGACCCCTCCAACTTCGAAAGCTGCGCCGAAGGATTCCGCGGCCGCAGCGGAAGCGCCGCCGGCCCCGCCGTCCGAACCGGCTCGATCATTGCAAACACCACCCTCGCCCGCACCGACGCCAACGCCTCCGCCGTCCAGGAGCGCACCCCCTTCGGTTCGACTTCGTGGCAGGCCACCTTCCAGCGCCCCGTCTTCCGCAACATGACCCTGCGTAACGTGACCATACCCCGGGGCCTCAACGCCCTTTTCGAGAACTGCACCTTCGAGGGCGTCACCTTCGTCGAAACCGAACGCAACATCGTCCGCTCGACCGGCACGGTGACCACCAGCGCCGGTGACGGAATGAGCTGGGCCCAGCGCCGCCTCGCCGGGAGCTCCTTCTCCAACAATACCGTCCTGATGGGCAACGGCCAGTCCACCTCCACCGGACAGACCACCACCCACGGCTCGACCAACGGCAACAACCTCCGCTTCCACGACTGCACCTTCCGCGGCCCCCTGGCCGGCAACTACGCCACCGCCTACACCCACTTCGCCAACTCCTGGGAGTTCACCGGCGCCACCCGCTTCGACAACCAGGTCGACCAAACCGCGACCATCGTCTCACCGCAGGTCAACATCGAAATGGGCTCCTTCACCGACCCCGCTCAGGCGCCCTCCACGCTCGTCGGCGTCGTCGTCGCCGGCAACATCGACATCCGCGGATACTCCAACATCGACGGGTCGATCATCATCACCGGTGACGGCGCCGGAAACACCACCCTCGCGTACTTTGGGGCCTCGGACAACGACACCAACCCCGGAGCAATGCCCGTCGGCGGCTACGGGAAACTCAACATCCGCTACAACCCCTACCGAACCCTCCCCGACGGGATCAACATCCCCATCGACATCCTCCCCAACACCGCCACCTACACCGAGGTCTCACGATGAACAACCGCGCAACCCGCCGCAAATCACGTCCCCGCCGCCTCGGCGTAGGCCTCGTCGAACTGCTGATCTCGCTGGCCATCAGCGCCGCGCTGCTCACCGCCACCGGAGCCGCGCTCGACGCATCCTTCAAGGCCTACCGCACCAACCAGGAAATCGGCGACGTCACTCAACGCGCCCGTCTGGCCATGCACCGGATGCTCACCGAGATCCGATCCACGCAAGCGCACGAACCCTCAGCCGACGTCCTCTCGATCTACCGCGCCGGCGTCAACGTCGAAAGCACCTCCATCCGAATCTACACCGACGACAACAACGCCATCGAGTACCGCCAAGTCGGCTCGGAAGTCCTCCGTCAAACCTTCCGCCGCACCGGCGGCGTCTGGGAGCCCGCCACCGCCCACCCCATCCTCACCGGCGTCGCGCCCGGCAACTTCTCCATCGGCATGGAACCCCAACGCTCCCTCGCAGCCTCCCGCGCCGGAACCAACTTCGACCAGCTCCGCCGAGCCACCATTCGCCTCACCGTCGGCGCCTCGGCAACACAATCCACCCGCACGGAGACCACCAATTCCGGCCAAACCATGTCGCTCGTCTCCTCCGTCGTCCCCCGACGCAACGCTTGGTAAATCCTCCGCCCCCTCGCCCCCCCAAAAGAAGGTATTGATTAGCCGGCCGCCCGCACCACCGTGCAGGCGGCCGGTTGCGTTTTTGCACAACTCACCCCACCGCACCACTTCTGTTTTCCAATGTAACCCACCCCTCAAAACCCGCCCACCAAGTCAACGGACAATCCGGCGCGATCAACCTCCTATCGCCCTCCCACCGCAAAATCCGCCCGACCGCGAAAATGTCCTTGACTCAGTACAATCGATGATTATCATCTGCTCAACCGATTTTGCTAATTGGCCGTTTCCCCTCCCGGTGACAGTGAGGAGAAACACAAACCACTTCTCAATTGTCACAATGATGCGCCGCCACACCGTGCATCATGCAGCGAAACCCCCAGTGCGTCTGTGCAACCGACGCGAGTAACGTCCCTCACAAGATCGGTTCGAGTCCGCCAAGTTTTGCACAACCTACTGCACCCAACCGAGTGATCGGTCGCAACTCGATCACCTGGGTCTTGTTCAGGCCGAGTTTCCCACCATCCCCCAGCCTTTGGATCGTTTCACCTTCGCCTTCTGCGTCACGAGTTTCCTTCTCCCACTCCTTGGAGGTCCCATGCCAGTTGTTCGTTCCCCCATCGTCGAATCGCTCGAGTCCCGCCGCCTCATGGCTGGCGACGGCCTTTCAACCGTCTACTTCGACAACACCAACTTCACCGGAGCCCACGGCACGGCTATCACTCCCGTCGGCAGCGACTTCGTCGAAGACCTCCCCGCCGGCGTCGTCGGCGACTTCTCCACCCGCTGGGCTGGACAGCTCTCAACCATCGAAGGCGGCAACTACACCTTCCAAATCCCCGTCAACGGCGGCGTCAAACTCTGGGTCAATGACAAGCTCCTGATCAACCAGCCGACCCCCCAAGACGCCACCCACACCTCCGCCCCCATCGCCCTCAAGGCCTACACCAACTACCACATCGTCGTAGAATACATCTCACCGGCCAACGGTGACGAACCCGCCATCGCCCTCAACTGGACCCGCCCCGGCCAAGCAGCCCCCCAGTCAATCCCCCTCGAGTCGTATTCCTCCGACAACCGCGAGTTCCCCACCAACTCGGGCATCTTCGACGTCCGCGCCTTCGGCGCACTCGGCGACGGCATCAACGACGACACACAGGAAATCCAAGCCGCCCTCGACGCCGCCCGAACCTCCCCCTGGGGTGGCATCGTCTACCTCCCCAGCGGCACCTATCGCATCACCGACCAGATCAACTTCGGCGGCGCCACCAACACAGGCTCGCAAAACGTCGTGATCCGCGGCCAAAACCGCGACAACGTCGTGTTCAAGCTCGACAACGCCGACCCCGACTACGCCAACCCCAACGCACCCCGCGCCGTCATCTCACAATTCACCGACACCGGCGGCGGCACGAACGGCAACCAGTTCGGCAACTCCATCTTCGACCTCACCGTCGACACCGGAGCCAACAACCCCGGCGCATCGGGCATCGTCTTCCACCAAAACAACTACGGCTCGCTCCAAGACGTCACCGTTCGTTCCTCCGACGCCACCTTCCGCGGCGTCCGCGGCATCGACCTCAACAACAACCAGCCCGGCCCGGGCCTGATCCGCAACGTCTACGTTCAGGGCTTCGACTACGCCGCCTACACCTCCCAGAACTATTACAGCCTGACCTTCGAAAACGTCAACATCTCCGACCAAAAGGTCTACGGCTTGTTCAACTGGAACAATCAGTACTTTTTGCGGAACTTCCACAGTGTCAACTCCGTCCCCGCCATCCGCAACAACAACGACTCCAGCCTGACCGTCGTTGTTGACTCCGAACTCCTCGGTGGCTCGGCCAACGAACCGGCGATCGTCAACTTCGGCAGCATTTTCCTCCGCAACGTAAGCACCGCCGGCTACCGCGCACCGGTCGAGCCCTTCCCCACCGACAACCTCCCGGCGTACGTCGCCGAGTTCGCCCAGGGCACGGAGTTCGTCGGCAACGGCCCCTTCGGCGGGTTCAACGTCAGAAACGGCGGCATCGGCCCCGACTACGGAACCAAAACCTCGCTCGATCTCCCCGTGGAAAGCGCGCCCGCCATCACAGAAGACCCCGTCTCCCAGTGGGTCCTGGCAGCCGACGTCCCCGGCGACGACACCGCCTCCATCCAAGCCGCCATCGACTTCGCCGCCGCCAACAACCGCACCACCGTCTACTTCTCCCCCCAACAGTCCGACTCGACCTACATCATCTCCAACACCATCCGAGTCCACGGCTCGGTCCGACGCCTCCTTGGCATGGGCGCAACCCTCCAATACTCCGCCCCCAACCAGGAGAACCCCACCCGCGTCGCATTCCCCGCGAACGCCTCGATGTTCAAGTTGGATGCGTCCCTTGACGGCACCCTCGTCTTCGAAAACTTCATCACCGCCTTCGAAGCCCCGTCCACCTACGCCACCAACTACCTCGTCGAAGATCGCTCGATCAACCCCGTCGTCATCCGCAACGTCGGCGTCAACTCCGGTAAGGCGTACCGCAACTTCTCCCCGGGCAAGAAGCTGTTCCTCGAAGACGTCACAGCTTCGGCATGGGAGTTCTCCCTCGGACAGTCCGTCTGGGCGCGACAGCTCAACACCGAAAGCCAGTTCGGCCTCGGCACGAACATCATCAACGACGGCTCCACCCTCTGGGTCCTGGGCCTGAAGCACGAATACATCGAAACCCTTCTCGACAACCGCAACGGCGCACGTTCCGAACTGCTCGGCGCCCTCGTCTACGACGTCGGCCTTGCCGTTCCCGCCGGGCGGCCCATGGTCCTCAACACCGACTCGCTCGTCTCCGGCTCGTTCCGCACCGACTGGCCCGCCGCCAACCCCCTCTTCCGCGACATCCGCAACGGCGTCATCACCGACCAGCTTACGCCCGGCACCTTCGGCCCCGCCTCCCGGCGCGAGATCCCGCTGTACTCCAACAACATCATCCCCACCGCCGTCGCGGCCCCAACCGGCGTCTCCTCGGACGTCACCGCCGACACCTCTGCCGTGATCGTCTGGACCGACAACTCCACCAACGAAACGTCGTTCAAGGTCCAGCGCTCCATCGGCAACGGCGCTTTCGCCGACCTCGCCACCCTCCCCAAAAACTCCACGTCCTACTCCGACCTGGGCCTTGCCCGCGGCCATGTCTACAACTACCGCATCGTCGCCGAAGGCGCCTCCTCCTCAACCACCTCCGCCATCGCCACCACCGTCACCCGCCCCAACGCCCCCGCCCTCGCCGTCGCCACGGGCACCACCACCGTCGCCCCCACCCTCACCGGAGTCGTTTCCCCCGGCGCAACCGTCTCCATCTTCAACAACGGTAAACCCGCCGGCACGACCACCGCCAACGCCTCCGGCGCCTACTCCTTCACCTTCCCCGCCCCGCTCCAAGCCGGAAACCGCGAGTTCTATGTCGTCGCCTCGGATGGCGCCGGTAACTACAGCTCCGAATCCGACGAACTGAACATTGTCGTCACCTCCGCAAGTCGCGCCCCGGCCTCCGGCGTCGTAAACCTCACCGCCGAAGGCACCACCGACTGGAGCCACTGGGGCAAAACCAGCGCCACAAGCTGGGACCGCCGCGCAGGTCTGACCAACCAGATCATCTCAAACTACACCACCGTCAACGGAGGCTTCGTCGGCAACTTCGTCGGAAGCGCCGTCGGCTACAGCTGGACCAACTCCGCCGGACCCACGCCCTCCGCCTCCGAACCGGCCTTCGGCGGCAGCGCCATCTTCTCCTCCGGGAACAACAGCGGCTTCTCCTTCACCGTCCGCTCCGTCACCACCCCGAGGGTCCTAAAGCTCTACCTGGGGGCATTCTCCGCCACCGCGCTGCTCAACATCTCCTCGCCAAGGGGCGTCGTCTTCACCGACAACTACACCGACACCGGAGCCGGCACGACCGCCGTCTACACCCTCACCGTCCCCGCCCGAACCGCCCTGACCGTCCAATGGACCCAAGTCGGCTTCTTCGGAGGAAACGTCACACTCCAAAGCGCAACCCTCGCCCCCGTCATCGCCCCCGGCGGACGCAACGCGCCCTCTTCCCCCACCGGCGCAACCGGAAACAATCCCGTCTCCCCCCGCACCCCTGCCGCACCGCTCTCCCACAACCCCCTCTCCACCCGACCCTTCTCCACCCGCACGGTTCCCTTCAGCTTCGACCAAACCGACCGCCCCGCGCTCTTCACCTCCTCCTCCGATCCCCTCCTCAACTAAATCTCCTCTCATCCCCGAACCGCCCCCCCGCTTCGCTTTAGCACGACGCGGGGGGGCACTTTTTTGCCCCCCAGTCCCACCCAACTTTCACAACACCCCACCCGCTCGCCGTCCCCACCCACCCCCTACCATCTGTCTATGAAGTATGTCTACGGAGAGTTCGACGGACAGGAGTTCCCATCCCCCGACAAGCTCTTCTCCTTTGACCAGCTCACCGACTTCATCCTCCAGTACGGCCCCCAAGCCCTTAAAGCCATGGAGCAGATGCTGAAGGACTCCACCAACCCCGAGCAGGGTGAGATGCTCGAAAAGCTCCTCCAAGACGGAATGATGGACAAAGACGGCAAGGGCCGCCTCCGACTCACCCCCCGCGCTGTCACCCAGATGCAGCGGAAAGCCCTCCTCGAAGTCTTCTCACACCTCAAGCAAGGCAACCGCGACGGCCACGAAAAAATCACCCCCGGCCCCGGCTCGGAACGCACCGACGGCACCCGGGCCTACACCTACGGCGACCCCGTCTCCGACCTCGACCTCCACGCCTCCCTCCGAAACGCCCTCTCCCGCCACGGCCTCCCCGAAGCCGGCGCCGCCATCAAGTTCGACGACCGCGACTTCGAAATCGGCCTCCGCGAAGGCACCGCCTCCTGCTCCACCGTCGTCCTCCTCGACATGTCCGGATCCATGATGCGATACGGCCGCTTCCTCTCAGCCAAAAAAGTCGCCCTCGCCATGCAGGGCCTCATCCGTTCCCGCTTCCCCCAGGATACCATCGACTTCGTCGGCTTCTATTCCGGGGCCAACGCCATCCCCGAGGTCATGCTCCCCCTGACCATGCCCAAACCCGTCACCGTCTACGACTACCAAGTCCGCCTCAAAGTCCCAGCCGACAAGCTCGCGCAGGCGCCCCAACACTTCACCAACCTCCACATGGGCCTCCAACTCGCCCGCCGAATCCTCCGCAAACGCTCCGGCGAAAACAAACAACTCTTCATCATCACCGACGGCCAACCCACCGCCCACGTCGAAGGCGACTTCGTCTACCTCCTCTACCCCCCCGACCAACGCTCCACCCTCGCCACGCTCAAAGAAGCCGTCATGGCCCGCAACGAAGGCATCCGCTTCGCCTCCTTCGCCCTTATCGAAGACTACTACGGAATGGACTGGGTCGGCTTCGTCGACCAACTCACCAAACTCACCAAAGGCGTCGCCTTCTACACCAGCTCCGGCGACCTCGCCAACTGCATCATGGAATCCTACCTCTCCGGCCGAAAGAAAAAGTCCGCCATCGGCTGACCCCACCGCCGCTACATCATCCCCCGCAAGTGCGCGATCGACCGCTCCGCCTGCTCGATCGTCCCGCACTCCACGCTGACCACAATGTCTCGCCGCGCCCGCTTGCACAGCTCCACCACCCGTCGCCAGTCGATCACCCCATCGCCGCACGCGCACCCCACCGGCGTTCCCGTCACCTTCCCCCGCTCCGCCTCCGACTGCACTGCGCTGATGTCCTTCGCGTGCAAGTGCACCAGGTTCGGTAAGACTTTCTCCAGCCAAATATACGGATCATGTCCGCACAGATAACTGTTGCCCGTATCAAAGTTGATTCCGATCGCCGGCGAGCTCACCAGTCGAAAGATCCGCTCGAGTCCCTCCGGATGCTTCGAGTACTGCTGGTGCGGCTCGAGCCCGATCAGTATTCCCCGCCCCTCCGCCATCTTCGCCGCCTCCATGATCGTGTACCGCATGAGCACATGGTCTTCCGCCTCCGTCGTCCACGCTGGCTTGGGCCCCTCGTCCGTGTTCACCACCGGAGCTCCGCACTCCGCCGCAAACCGCACCGCCATCTTCAGATACTCCGTCCCGATCTCCGGCTTGCACAGCGGGGTGTGCGCGCTCACCCCACTGAGCTTCACCCCCGCCTTCTCGCACGCCCTCTTCACCCGAAACGGGTCGTCAAACATGCTCACGGAATGAAAATACCCCGCCTCGCTCAGCAGCTCCCGCCCCAAGTGCAACATCGGCTCGACATACTCATACCCCAGCCGAGCCGCCTCCTCCACCCCCGCCTCAAACCCCTTGTCGTGGTGCCGCACGAACTCCAAATTGATCCCAATTGATACCTTGCCCATGTTCCTGCTCCCAAAAAAAGTGCCACTCACTCCCCCAGTTCACTCCGCCGCCAGATCCTCCACCACCACCTCGTACCGCTCCTCCACCACCTCCCCCTCCCCCACC
>JBBRUM010000005.1:0-24011 GCA_038247815.1 Tepidisphaerales bacterium
GTGGGCAGCCAGCGCCGACACCGGATGGTCGTCCGTCGAAAGCTCCACGCGGAGGTAATACGCATCACCCACGTGCACCAGCCAGCGGCTCCCGTCCCGCACCGCAACGCCGCAATGGCCCTGAGTGTGCCCGAACAGGGGGAGAAGGAACGCTTCAATCCCGCCCCCCAGCGGCAACGGTCGCGCCTCCATCCCCTTCCAGTGAGCGGCAGACGTTCCGTGCACCACCCACTTCGGCCCGTGTGCGAACTGCGCAACCGAGTACCGCTCATCCCCCGTCTCCAGCCGGGCGTGCTCCTCAGTCGAAGCGTGAACAGATGCGTCGGGAAAATCCGCCAGCCCGCCGGCGTGGTCCGGGTCGCCGTGGGTGAGCACGATGTCCGTCACATCCCCCACCGCAAACCCCAACCCCTCGATCTGCCGGGCTGCCGTCAGCCCCTCATGAAACTGAAACCCCGCAGCGTCAATCACCGCCCGGCCAATCCGCTCAACCGGCTGGGCAATATCCCGCAACCCAATGCCCGTATCGACCAGCACCAATCGTCCCCCGCCCTCCATCAGCAAACAATGACAAGCAGCCCACTGCCCCGGCGTCGCGTGCAAAACCCCTCAATTCAAGTGGCGAATCTTCATCTGATCCCCGACTAAAACCGATCAACCCGGGTTCAACCCTGCGCAAGTCTAGCTGCAAACACACTTTTGGGAGTATTGGGTTGGCTTCGCCTCCTTACGTCGATAGCGTGATGCGCACCACACTCAGAAACACGCCGTCGTGGTGGATGCACGCGTCAGCACGCCAAGCCGAGTGTCACGGGAAGAGTTTGCTCAACGCCGCACAGATCCAACGGTCACGGATTCGACGGTTGCCAAGTTCGAGCCGATTTCTGTGTGGCTTCCGTCCGGGTGGGTCGCGGCGAAACACCTGTGGATGGATGGTGAGAACGGGTTCTGGCTAGGAGAGGTCTTCGGTTGAGCTGAACGGTTATTTCTGTATTTGGATGACGAGGTGGCCGGTGCGAAACAGGAACGCCGCCAGGGGGGTTGCGGGGTGCAGGATCTTGTCTTGCCGCGTGCGGAACCAGAGGATGGCGTCGTGCGGGTCCATGACGTTGATGGCGTCGCTGTCGGAGGTCCAGCAGATGTCGTAGTTGGGCGTGAGGGTGCTGTGGTGGAAGGTCGTGGGTTTGCCTGTCGCCATTGACTTCAGGAGGCGATACGCGCGGCCGGGAAACACGAAGGCCGAACGGAAAACAATGGAGTTTCGGATCGGGATCGAAGCTTTGATCAGCTTGCCACCCAGACCAAAGTCGGAGTAAGGTCGCACCGCGTAACCGCCGGCAGCCCAAGAGCGACACTGCCACGCCGGGGCCAGAAAAAGAAACCCACCGGGCTTGATCACGCGGCGAATCTCCCGCAACGCAAGTTCAGGGTCCGGGATGTGCTCGAGAACGTAAATCGACCACGCTGCGTCGAACGAATTGTCTGCAAACGGAAGTGCCGTCGCGGAGGCTTGATGAAAGGGTTTGTGTAGGAACTGCGCGGCGGAGTCTGCGAGGTCTACCCCGGTGTAGTCCGAAACGTAATCTTGATAAACGCCCCTGCCGCACCCGATCTCCAGCACCTTCTTGTCATCCAAACCGTGGGCTGAGATGAATGCCCGGATGAACGGCCCGATCTGCCCGTGTGACTCAACCGATGCATACTGGTCAGAGGTATACTGGCGGTCGTAAAAGACTTTACTTTCGCTGAGAGAGGTATCGGTGGCCGCGGGGTGGCGCATGGCATTTGAGTGTGACAGGTTGTAGGGAAAGGGCAAGGAAGAGGTTGAAATTCGCCCTAATTTTTAGACGCTCGGGTTCCTGGCGCGGGATCGGGTATTTGCAGGCTGCCGCGTGGAGGACAGGGCGTGGGAAAGAGGTCACCACGAGGGGCAATGGTCAGGCGTTTGGGCGGGACTCCGGGCGGTGGGTATACTTGCAGATGGGAACTGGAAGCTGGACCTGAAAGGACAGTCGAACGTGGTGAAATGGACGAACCGGTTTGCGTTTGCGGTACGTGGGTTAGTGGTAGGGATAGCAGTGTGGGGGATGGTGGTGGGGGGGGCGGGGTGTGCGGGGAGGTCGGGGCTCGGCGGCGCGACGACCCGGGGGGTGGATGTCGGGGGGGGGCTGAGGGGTGTGCGGGTGGACGGGGAGGGGTGGCGGAAGGGGCGCACAGCCGGCGAAGTGGCGGCCCTCGAGCGAATTCGGGAGGAGGGGATGGATCGATCGCAGGTAATGGACACGCTGGATTACATGACCAATGTGATCGGGCCGAGGTTGACCGGGTCGCCGCAGCTCAAAAGGGCGAACGAGTGGACGAAGGGGAAGTTGGAGGGGTGGGGGTTGGCGAATGCTCGGCTGGAGCAGTGGGGGCCGTTCGGGCGTGGGTGGTCGTTGGAGCGGTTTTCGATGCAGGTGGTTTCGCCGGACACGATTGTGCTGTCGGGGTATCCCAGGGCATGGTCGCCGAGCGTGAACGAGGAGGGGGTGCTTGAAGCCGGGGTGGTTCACGTTGACACGGGGACGGCGGGGGGGGCGGGGGAGATTGATTTGGAAAAGTACCGGGGAAAACTCGCGGGGAGAGTGGTGCTCATCGGCGCCGTGCGGCAACTCGATGCGCGGTTCGACCCACTTGCGACGCGGGTGACGGAGGAGGAGTTGGAAAAGCTCGCGGGGGCGGGCTTGCCGGGGAGAGGTGGTGGGCAGGGCGGGCTGACGAATCCGACGCCGAGGGCTGCGGCGATGGCGGGTGGCGTGGCCAGGGGCGAGGTCTTGCCGGGGCAGGCAAGGGGCGACACAGCCGGAGAGCGACGGGCCGCGTTCGGCGACACGCCAGCGGGGCGTGCGTTGGCGCGGGCGGCTGGCGGAACTGCAACGGCACCCGCGACGACGCGGTCTACAACCGGTGGGGCGGGAGCGGGCCAAGGTGCGGTGCAGCGGGCGTTTAACTTTGCGGTGGAGGAGAGGGCGGGACTTGTGGTGACGGCATCGACCCGCGGAGACGGCGGCACGTTGTTCGTCCAGGGGGCAATGGTGGCGGGGGGTGGGGCCGGGGGGGCGAGGACGCGGCCGTGGGCGGAAGACGCGAAAGTCGGCGTGGCCCAGGTCATGCTCGGAGCCGAAGATTTCAACAGACTCGCCCGGATGATCGCGCGGGGCGTTCAGCCGACAATCCGCGTCGAACTCAAATCGAAGTTCCACGGCGAAGACCTCTACGCTTACAACACCATCGCCGAAATCCCCGGCACGGACCTCGCCGGCGAAGTGGTCATGCTCGGGGCACACATCGACTCGTGGCATTCGTCTACAGGAACCACTGACAACGGCGCCGGCACGGCCACGATGATGGAAGCCATGCGGATCCTCCAAGCGGCCAAGATCAAACCCCGGCGGACGATCCGGATCGGACTCTGGAGCGGGGAGGAGCAGGGATTGTTCGGATCGGCTGCGTTTGTGAAGAGGCACCTCGGGGCGATGGAGGGCGGGGGGGTCGCCGGTGGCGGCGCGACGACGCAGTCGGGTGGGGGCGGCGCGACCAGGCCCGTGCGGAAGCTTGTCAAGGGTGAGGGGTGGGACCGGTTCTCCGTCTACTTCAACATGGACAACGGGACGGGGAAGCTCCGCGGTATATACACGCAGGGAAACGTCGCGGCGGTCGGCGTGTTCGGCCGATGGCTGGCCCCCGTAGCCGACCTCGGCGCCGGGACGGTGACATTGTCCAACACCGGCTCGACCGACCACGTGAGCTTCGACGCGGTCGGCTTGCCGGGGTTTCAATTCATCCAAGACTCGGTCGAGTATTTTTCAAGAACTTGGCACTCGAACCAAGACTCCTACGACCGCGCCCAAGCAGGCGACCTGAAACAAGCCGCGACGGTCATCGCAACGCTGGCCTACCAAGCCGCAATGTCCGACGAAAAATTCCCCAGAAAGCCCCTACCCCCGGGCACGGTCGTGGAGGACGGGGTTCCTGCGGTCAAGGTCGGTCGGTGAGGGCCGAGTGAGGTTGACAGGCGTGAGGGTGGGACTATCATTGCCCCGCTCAGGACGCTACGGGGGCGTAGCTCAATTGGTTAGAGTACCGGACTGTCGATCCGGTGGTTGCGGGTTCGAGCCCCGTCGCCCTCGCTGATGGAAGTGGTTTCGGGACAAGGAGTTCTGAAGCCACTTCTGTTTGGGCAAGAGGGTTTGGGGCGGGCAACGGGGACTGCGCCTAGTTCCACTGCACGAGGGTTACGCAGTTTCCATGAAAGCTGTCACATCGCGTGCATCGAGCCAGTGGCGGCGCCGTGGTCAGGCTGACTGGAATCACGCGTCACCTCTCGGAGCCGTTGGAGGCAAGCCCGCGTTCAGCGCGAACCGTGCCGGGGCTGGGGAACGTCCGTGGGTGGCGGCTGGACTCGAGACCGAGGTCATCCTCGCGGGGCTGCCGACCGCAGGCGTGGTCCATACGATTCTCTCGATGTCCTGCCGGGTCCGCTGGGCTAACGGGCTGACGCCATAAGAGAGCGGTCCACGCTGGGGAGGGGGACCGTTCGGACGTCAAGACGGCGTTGGTGGTGCGACCAGCGGTGGCGATTCAACGGGGCAACTGGAACTCTCTGCGATGGGTTCGGGAGGAAAAGTGTCCGGCGGTTCGTGCGGGGCAGGTGGAGTGAAATCGACGGGGTGTCATCCTTCCATGGCAACGGGTCATCGTTGAATGCATGAGTGTTTGCCCTCGACGGAAAAGAAAAGGGAGGACCCTTGCGGGGTCCTCCCTTTGGTTTGGGGCCTCAGTGCGGGTTAGGCGCGGCGGCGGCGGGAGAGAGCGAGCGAGGCGGGGACGAGCAAGCCGAGCACGCCGGGCTCGGGGATGTAGATGACGCTGCCCGTGAACAGGTTGGCGTTGCCTGGCTTGGTGTAGGTGAAGGTCAGGTCGCGGGTGCCGGTGAGGGAGAAGATGTTGCCGAGGAGGACGGTCGAGTCGAGGGGCACGTTGGCCGTGGGCGACCCGGCGGCGATGTTGCCCGGGAGGCGGCTGAGGAAGCCGAGGCCGTTGGGATCGAAAATCTGGCCGAAGAAGGTGACGGTGACCAGGTTGGCGGGGACGAGGGAAAGCCCGGCCGAGCGGATTTGATAGCCGTTGAAGTTCACGGCGTTACCGTCGAGGCGAACCGAACCGTCGGCGGGATCCACCAAGAGCTCAAGTGTTCCGACCGGTCCGCGGCCCGTAACGCTTGGGGCGACGCCGAAGTTGGCGGCGAGGATGCCGAAGTCGGCAAGGTCGACGTTGCCTTCGTTGGTGAAGTCGCCCTGGGCCCAGATCTTGTCGCCGGTGTCGCCGAAGTTGGCGGCCAGGGCGCCGAAGTCCGAAAGATCGACTTCATCCGACGCCTTGCGGGTGGCGTTGCCCAGGCGATAGACCTTGCTGGCGACAAGGTTGATCTGCTTGCCCGAGTTGTCATATTGAACGGTCCAGTCAATGCCATCGACCTCGGAACCGGTCACTCCGCCGAACTGGCCGGTGAGGCTTCCGGTGTACTTGACCAGCGGAATCGACGTCCCGGTGGTCGGGCGATAAATGGCGTACGGGGTTTCGATGGTTGCGTCGATCATGGAGGTCACATTCTGTGAAGGGTCATTGAAGATGAAGACGCTGCCGGTGCGACCACCGGCGGTGCCGTTGACGTTGATGAGGCTGTGCGTGGGGGCGGTGAGCTTGGCGCCCAGAACGGCGTTGGTGTTGCCGCCGACGATGGTGTTGTCACCCAAACGGACGCCGCCGAAAACCAAGTCGCCGCCGATGGTGACGGTGGCGTTCGGGCCTTTGACGTTGAGCTTGGCTTGCGAGATGCCCGGGGCCGGGGTTCCGAGCTGGCCGGCGTAATAAGTTCCGCCGACCTGAACGTCGCGGGCGACGAGCAGGCGGCTGGTGCCCGAGACGTTGACCGAGCTGTTGGGGGCGGAGCGTTCGGAGGTTCCGCCGATGGAGAGGAACAGGTCGCCGCCTGCGTCGGCCCAGGGGACGTCGGGGGTGGCGGCGCCGAGGAAGGGGAACGGCAGGGTGTCCGGGGCGTTGCCCAGACGCGCGACGCCGGCGGCGCCGACACCGAAGATCTGCATCGTACCGTCGTTGAGGTTCACGACCGAGTTCCCGCCGTTGAACCCGACGTATGCGTTTCGGCCGACGAGGACGTTACCGCCACCGTTGACGTTCAGGTTGGCGTTGGCGCCGGTGCCCATGACCAGGATGTAGTCGACCGCGGGAACCGAGGGGCCGCCGGTTTCATCGACGAGCTTGAGGTTGTTGGCGGTGGTCTCGCCGGCGCGGAGCGTGCCGCCGTTGAGCACCACGTTGACCGTCGTTCCAACGCCGCCGGCGCCGATGAACACACGGTCGCCGGCTGCGACTTCGGCGGTGTTGTTCACTGTGAGGTTGATCGTGCCTTCGCCGGCGACTTCGCCGAGGCCGTGGTCGCGGGCGGCGAGGAACTTGCTCGTGTTGTTGAGCGTCCAGTTGACCGACTGAGTCGGCAGGGAGGGGTTGTCGAGCAGACGCGAGTCCCAGTTGGCGGCGACCAGCGAGTTGCCGTTCTGGGTGACGTTTACGCTCGCGCCGGTGTTGTCGCCGGAGTAAAGCACGTCGAAGGCGAGGATCTTGGCGTTGTCACCGAGGGTCACGGTCGTCGTGCTGTTCGTGCCGCGGCCGATGGTCAGGTCGTCACCGTTGCGTGCGCCTTCCGAACCGTTGAGATTCGAGCGGCGGAACCCGGTGGCGTACGCCGCGTCTGGGAGAAGGTTGCCGCTGGAGATCATCGACGAGCCACTCATCGTGATGTTCACGGTGGCGCCTTCCTCGGCGATGTTGAGGGAGGAGCGTTCCTCGGAGGGGCCCCAGTGCGACAGCGTGCCGCCGGTCATGTTCAGGGTGACGTTCGAGTTGGCGGGTCCGATCGTCGACGGCTCGAAGCCGAGTGCGACGAGCGATGCCCCGGGCTGGACCGCGACGAAAGTCGAAGTCGCCGCCGCCGGGGGAACCGACGCCGCGCCGATCACCAGGGTCTTGATGACTTTGGAACCCAAAGCAGTGTCGATCACAGCCGGATTGATGGCGGACGTGCCGGTCGCGAAGGTGACGGTGACCGTGTCGTCCCAGTCCGACGGGGCTCGGGTCCAGTTGATCGGGTTTGAGGAGAGGCGGTTTGCGCCCGTGCCGAGGAAGTTGGCGTCGGCGGGGAGGGCCGGGACTTCCTCGAAGATCCAAGCTCCGAACGTGAAGCTGCTGGTCGTGCCAAACTTGTACTCGTCCGGGAAGCTCGTGCCGTTCGGGCCTGCGGAACCCAGCGTCACATAGTTGCGGCCATCGAGGTCGGCCGATTGGCCGAAGAGGCCAGTCGTGTATTTCTCAGCGGCTCCCGCGCCGTTGGTCTTCCAAACGCCGTTCTTCGGCGTGACGGTCCCTGCGGTGTCCGCTGCCGACCCGTTGAAGTTGTACAACCCGACTAGGCTCCCGCCGATCGTCGGGGTCGACTGCACCACGTTGCTCAGGCTCAGACCCGAGTTGATACCCGATGAGTAAATCGAGGCGATTTCCGAAGCGCTGACCGCCCGACGCCAAACGGCCACGTCGTCGACTTTGCCCTTAAAGGAAAGCCCGCCGTTATAAAAGCCGGTTCCGTCTTGGCCGAGGTTGAGGTCCAGGTTCAGAGGCGTCCCGTTGAGGTTGACGCTGTCGAACGTGTCCATGTTGTCGGTGACACCCGTGAGGAAGTCCTGCTCCACGCCGTTGATCCAAGTCGAGTACCGCGTGGTGTTGTCGATCCGGCGCTCGAACACGCCGACCACGTAGTTCCACTGCCCGCGAAGGTAAGGCGTCCAGTTCGTGTCGATCCGGGGGATGTTGCCCTGGGAGACGCGCGGACCGGACTTGGCGTTGATCTTCCACCGGCCGGTGAAACGATCGCCGTCGTTCAAGTCCTCGAACGTCATCACGTAGCCCTGGTTGCTGCCAGAGGCCCAGTTCTTGTTCCCGATCAGCGACACGTCGGTAAGTTGCTGTGCCGATGTGATCGACCCGGCAACGCTGATGCACGCAACGGCGATGGCGATCGCGGGGGCGACCCGCATTGATGTGCTATTCCGCATAATCTTCTCTCCTTTGGGAATCGGCTGAGCCAATCGGCCCGCCGGTGACTTCCGGACGCGACTTTCAGGGCGGTTCGACACCGTCGGATGTCGACCCCGACCTCGGACGCTCCGGCCAACACCGCAGCGCCCGGCCAACGGTCTTGGCTGGGTACTCAGTCCTCTGAGGTTGAAGAGTGTCGTGCGGTCGCGCTAAGGCACTGTCGGTCGCGGCGCGAAGTTGAGGCTAATACCGGGGGCAGTTTGGGCTGAAATTCCGGGGGTTACGGGGGAATGGGTATGAGGGTGCGAGTGCAGCGCATCTCACCCATGAATTCAGCGCACATAAAGGTGAGAATCAGACGCTTGCTCAAGTAAGTGATGTGGATCACGATCTCGCTCGGCACTTCGCGGGTTAACGATCCGTTAATACGGCGATGGCGTCAGCTTGCTGTTGTCCAGAAGCTCTCGCTTACCGCCCGGAGCCGCCATATACACCCGCAGCACGCCCGATCCGGTGCTGTTGAAGTACGTCACCTCGACGGTGTGCGGGCCGGGGGAAAGTTTGACTTCTCCGCTGCGGAGCCTCGGGCCGTGGTCGCCGTCGTTGTTCACCACCGACTTGCCGTCGATGAAAAGGCGACTCCCGTCGTCGGACTCGGTCCAGAACTTGTAGGTTCCAGCCGTTTCCAGATTAAGGGTGGCCTTAAACCGCGCCGCGAATGACTCAACCGGGATTGAGAGGTCCTCGAAGTCGATCTCGGGGCTTGTGCCTCGCTTGGCGACGGACAGCCCGGTGAAGTTGGGCACGAGATTGAAGTGGCCGGCGAAGACTTCGAAGGACGCCCCCTTGCCGGGGATTGTCGTCAGGACGCGGTAGTTCGCGGTGACCGGCTGACTTTGTCCTTCGGCAGTGAACGTCGCGGCGGTCAGGCCGGTCGAGCGGGCAATCGGAATGGGGGCCGAGTAGAGCGGCGAGCTCGCGGTGGGCGTCGAGCCGTCGATGGTGTACCGGATTTCCGCGCCGTCGACCTCCGAAGTCAGCGTCACCGCGCCCGACTTGTCGACCAGTCGCGCTGATCGGGGCGAAATCCGCGGTGCGGGGATGTACGGCGTGGTCACCGACTGCCCGGGACCCTCCGGACTGGTCGCCAGCGCCTGTTCCACCGGGCGACCGAGCGCCGACGGGGCGAGCGTGAAACCCAGCGCTCGGGCGACCATGGCTGCAGTGTCGATTGTGTTCACACTCGCCAGAATTCGGCGGGATTTTGCGATTCCGGGCCCGTGGATGATCCACGGTATCTCGATCTCTGCCATCGACTCTCCGCCATGGCTGCGGGCCACGCCGCCGTGGTCGGAGGTGATGATCAGGATCGTTGAGTCCCACATGCCCGCCTCTTTGAGCGCGGCGACAACCTGGCCGATGTACGAGTCGGCGAGTGTGACGGCTTGGAGATACGGGCCGGATTCCCAACCGGAACCGTGGCCGGCGCCGTCGACGTGGTCGAGGTGGATGAAGGTGAGAGTCGGTTTGAGGGTTTTGATATGTTCGATCGCGGTCGAGGTGGTGGCGGCTGCGGAGTCTCGTTGGAGGGCGACGTCGCAGGCGGAGTGTTCGAAAAGGCGGGCGAAGCCGTCCCAATCGTGGACGACGACGATCTTGGCGTCGGGTCGGGCGGCGCGGAGCCGGCTGAAGATCGTGGGGTACATCCCCTCGATTCCGGTTTCGACGGGGACGACGCTGCCGTCGTCGCGCTGCCAGTCGTTTCCGGTGACGCCGTGGAGCTCCGGGCCGGCGCCGGAGATCATCGACATCCAGTTGCTCGAGCTACTTGTCGGAAACACGGCGCGTGCTTTGAACGTGTACGAGCCGTCGCGGATGAGGTCGTTGAGCACAGGCGTGTGGGCGAAGTCGATCCCGGCCGGGCTAAGCCCGTCAACACCGATGACGACGACGTGTTTCACCCCGGGTAGTGGCTGGGCGGCGAGAGCAAGGGCGGTGCAGAGCAGCAGGGCAGCCGAGGCGGCAAGGGCGCGAAGCGTCATGTGTCGTCCGTGGGTTGGAGGAATGTCGATGGCTGCAACGTTAAAGGACGGGGATTAAGGGAGATTGAGCGGAGCCGCCGTAAATCGCGGTGCTGGGCGGGTTTTCAGCCTCTGGCAGTGCGCTGCGTGCGGGGGCGGCTGCGCTGGGCGGTCAGGGGTTGGGTGCCGTCACGGGATTGCGGCGAGAGAACGGTGCACCCGCAAACCTCACCACGAAGTCGGGGTTAATCCGCCAGTCGGGGAGGTAGTAGTCGGTGGAGATGACCTGCGCGCCGGAGGTGGCTGCGGCTGCGAACCGGCCGAGGTCGCCCGTCCGCATCTCGGTCGTGCCCGCGTCGGCCCGGGTGCGGACGATGAATCCCGCGTCGACGGCGGCGCGGATCTCGGTTGCTTTCCCGAGCGGGTCGTTGATCACCAGAATCGCCGCAGCCGGGTGATCGATGTTAACGGTCGGAAAGAGCACCCGACCGGCGAGCGTGGGGTTGTCGCGCAGGTACAGCCCGCGGACGGGGTCGCCTTCGTCGAGGATGAAAATGAATCGGCCCCGGGCGGCGTCGAGCGATGGCCAGCCGCGTGTGACAACGGCGTGGCGGAGGGAATCGTCGTCCCCGCGGATGTCGTCGGGCGTGAGGAGGCGCTGGCTGCCCAGGTGGGTTCGGATGTCGGCGTCGAGGGCGGAGAGGGCGGCGGCGTCGAAGGGAATTGGTTTGGTTTCGCCGGAGAAGCCGGCTGCGCCGCTCTTGAGGTTCATGAGTACGAACACTGGGAGGTGTGCGGGGTTCTGCTCGGACCAGCTTCGCAATTCCTTCAAGGTTCCGGTCAAGGTAAGGTTGTGAGATCTGAAGTCGATGTCGTGTATGTGCAACACCTTGAATCCGGGCTGCAGCATTTCGTGCTCGGGGTCGAACGGGCGGGGCGTTTTCCCGGCGGATGCGAGGAGCTTGAGCGCCAATGGCGACGCGAACAAGCCGCCGGAGGGGTCGTTGTAAATGTCGATCTCCAGATTCCGCAGCCCAAGATTGAGCTGGTCCGTCAGTGACGGATGGGCGTAATCCAGCGAGGTGAGGTCGCGCCCGGCGGACTTGGCGAGTTCGAGCAAGCCGGGTTCGATCGGCTGCTTGTAGCTGTTGTGGGACCCGATGACCTGAATCTGGTTTAACCGGAGCCCGGCGAAATCCGGCCCAGCCGGTTGGGTGGAGGGGGCGAGCAGAAACCCGACAGAGACGAGAAGTTGGAACATTGTGCACCGGTGCTACCCCGACGGAGGGGGTGGCGTCCATGCGCTGACATGGTGTTAGCAGTGCGACGAGGTGGCGGATTGCGCGGTTTGGGGTGTGCCTTGCGCTGCGGCGGGGTGGAGCTTTAACGGACGCTGACTTGAGGGGATTACGCTTAATCCGTTGGCCCGATTGGGCGGTGTCGAAACGAGGAGGTACGCAATGGTTCGCGGACGGACAGCATGCTTGGCGTTGTTGGGGCTTCTCTTCGGGATGGCAATCTTACCGTCGTGGTCGGCGACGCGGGTCGGTCCGGAGGGCGGGGGGTTTAAGTTTTCCGTCGCGGGCAAGGTCTCGGCTGATGGAAAGGGTGTAACCGCCGCCGACGGCAAGCTGGTGGCGACGGGACAGCGGAAGCTCGAGCTGAAGAAGCGCGGCCCGTCGT
Source organism: Tepidisphaerales bacterium (assembly GCA_038247815.1). GTDB lineage: Bacteria > Planctomycetota > Phycisphaerae > Tepidisphaerales > Tepidisphaeraceae > JBBRUM01. Next base: position 11,856 of record JBBRUM010000005.1, read on the forward strand.
CGGGGGTGATGCTCAACGGAACGGACGACTGGCTGGTGGTGGCGAAGGACCACAACACGATCTTGGGCGATTTGCCCAAGCGGGCGTTCTCGGTGTCGGCGTGGGTCTTGCCCGACGCGGCGCAGGACTGGGGGGCGTTTTTCTCGTGCATGCAAGACGACGGGAATACGGAGTACGGAATCATTCTCGGGTTCATCAAGGACAAGTTTTCGTTCGCCCTGAGCACGAAGGGCGCTGATGATGGCGACGGGAAGTTGACGTACCTCAAGGCTCCCGCCGCGTTTGCTCCGGGGCGGTGGTACCTCGTCACCGGAACCTATGACGGGGCGACGATGCGCCTTTACGTCAACGGGAAACAGGTCGCCGAGAGCGCGGAACAGTCCGGCGACGTGAACTACCCGCCCAGCCCGGCCACCGTCGCGCTCGGGTGCTACCTCGACGCGACCGAAACCTACCCCATGACAGGATTGCTCGGAGAAATCAGCATGACGCACGAAGCAATGACGGCGGAGCAGGTGGCCACCGCGTTCAAGCCGCACGCGGACGCCGTAAACTGGGACCCGCTCCCGCCGCCGAAGACCCCGTTCGTGGTCGCGCCATTTCTGAACTATGCGACGATGAACTCAATCACCATCGCCTGGGAAACGGCGGAGGACGCCGGCAGCTACGTCGAGTACGGCACGTCGCTGCCGATGACCGAGGCGAAGGAGTCGGCTGAGTCGAAAATGCTCCACCACGTCGAGCTGACCGGGCTAAAGCCGTCCCAGCAATACTTCTACCGCGTGACCTCCCGGCGGGGGGAAGAAGTGATCTCCCGCAGCGAGGTATACACCTTCCGCACAGCCGCCGGCCCGGGCGAGGCGATCGCCTTCACCATCATCGGCGACACGCAGAACAACCCCGGAGTTACAGCCAAGATCGCAGAACATGTCTACGCGCTCCGCCCCGATTTCCAGATCCACGTCGGCGACATCGTCGGGAAAGGCTCGGACAAGCGAGAGTGGACAGAGGAGTTTTTCAAGCCCAGCCACACACTCATGAGTCGCATCTGCGTGTACCCCGCGATCGGCAACCACGAGGAAGACACCCACTGGTTTTACGACTATTTCGCCCTGCCCAACCCGGAAAACTATTACGCGTTTAAGTATGGCGACGCGGAGGTGTTCATGGTGGACACGAACAAGCCGATTCTCCCCGGCACGCCGCAGTATCAGTGGCTTGAGAAGGCGCTGGGCGAGTCCAAGGCGTTGTGGAAGTTTGTCTGCCACCACCACCCGATCTACTCCAGCGACAACGACGACCACGGTGACACCTACCGCGGGCCGTCGACGTGGGGCGGGATGCAGCACCGGCCGCTGGCTGCGCTGTACGAGAAGCACAATGTCGACATCGTGTTTAACGGGCACATCCACCTCTACGAGCGGACACACCCGATCCGCGGCGGCAAGGTCGACCCGACGGGGGTGCGGTACATCACGACGGGCGGTTCGGGTGGCGGGCTGGAGGCGTTCGCGCCGAGCCGGACTTGGTTCACGGCGCAGGGGCGGATCACGCACCACTACAGCTATGTGACGGTGATCGGGAGGCAGTTGTCGTTCAAGGTGTTCGACTTGGACAACCGGCTGTTCGATTCGTTCGAGATGAGCAAGTAGTTTCGGAGCAGATATGAGTCACGACAATGCGTCGGGCGGCGGGAAGGTTGATCGGATCGCACGTGTGGAGGAGGGGGACAGCAACAAGTCGACCGCCCGTGCCGAATTTCGCGCCGGGCACCACAACGCCTCGACCCGTGCCCTGCTCGACCGGGATGAGGCGATCTTCGTGCACCAGTCGCTCTCGACGCCGTGCATGAACGCGCTGGCCGGGTGCGATGGGCCGTATCTGATCGACGGCGAGGGCCGGCGGATTCTCGACTTCCACGGCAACGGCGTGCATGTGCTGGGCTTCGCACACCCGAAGGTGATCGCAGCCGTCGCGGAACAGCTCGCCAAGCTCCCCTTCTCGACGCGGCGCTACACCAACGAGCCAGCCATTCGCCTCGCCGAGAAGATCGCCGGGCAACTTCCCGGAGGCGGGGCGGGGGGCGACTGGCGCGTGCTATTCGCGCCGGCGGGGTCGCTGGCGGTCGGTACGGCGTTAAAGACGGCCCGACTCGCCACCGGGAGGTACAAAGCCGTCGGCATGTGGGGGTCGTTCCACGGATCCTCGCTGGACACCATCAGCATCGGCGGCGAGCGGATGTTCCGCGACCGCATGGGCCCGCTCCTTCCGGGCACTCTGCATGTGCACCCCTGGACGCCGGGGCGGGCGGTGGACGAGGCGCTGGGCGAGATGGAGCGGCTGTTCCGCGTCGAGGGGGAGATCGGTGCGGTGGTGGCTGAAGCCGTGCGGTGGTCGACGATCACCGTGCCACCCGCGGAATACTGGCGCGGCGTGCGAAAGCTCTGCGACGAGCACGGGGCGATGCTCATCTTCGACGAAATCGGAACCTGCATGGGCCGGTCGGGCGACTGGTTCGCCTTCGAGCGGTTCGGCGTCGTGCCCGATGCGGTGGCGATGGGCAAGGCGATCGGCGCGGGGGTGATTCCGCTGGCGGCTGTGGCCATTCGGTCCAAGTGGGTGCCGCCCGAGCTCACCGGCGACATGGCCCTCGGTCACTACACGCACGAGAAGAACCCGCTCGCGGCGGCTGCGTCGCTGGCCGCGATGGCGGTGATCGAAGATGAGGGGCTTCTCGAACGTGCGCGCAACTTCGGTGAGGCCACGCTGTCTCGCCTGCGCCGTTCGCTCCGCGCACTCGCCGGTGTGGTCGATGTGCGCGGACTGGGCATGATGTTCGCCGTCGAACTGGCGGACGAAAGCCAAGCCGAGCGGGTGATGTACCGCTGCCTGCGTGCCGGGCTGAGCTTCAAGGTGTCGTCGGGCCGAGTGCTCACCCTTGTCGCGCCGATCAACCTTCCGCAAGCCGATATGGACTTCGCGGAGCAGACCTTGTTAACTGCTATCTCAGCCGGCTGAGGATTGCGAGAGGTTTAATGAAGCGGACGCCGCCCGTGGTCGGGGCGGCGTCCGTTGTTTTCCGCGTTGCGGCAATTGCCTTGGTGACGACCTCAGGGGAACGGCTTGCCGGTGTACATCGATTCCTTGAAGTACCCCATGCCTTCGTTGGATCCGCGGGCCACCGAGTCCACGTGGCCGTCCATCCACAGGACGTTGGTCTGTCGGCGGTGGCGGAAGACCTCGTTGATCGCGTCGGGGAACACCCAGTACGCCGAGTTGAATTCGCGCCGCCACTGGGCAAGGTTCTTCGGCGAGGAAAACTTCGCCAGCGAGTCGGTCAGCCCGCCATCGGAGTAGCCGATCTCCAAGAGATGCTCGACGTGGTCCTGGGCCACGATCACCGTGGAGTGGTTGCGGAAATTGTTGCGCTTGACCACGTTGGTCACCCGGGGCCGGTCGGTGTTGCGCCAAGCGCGCGGAGTGGTGACGAGGCTGTTCAAGCCGTATGAGGCTTTGATGTCGTCGCCGTTGTCGGTGAAGGTGGCTTCGGTGTCCATCGTTTTGTTTGACGGGCAGTTGAACAGCGACCGGGCCGGGTTGATCGCCGAGGAGACTGTGAAGAACTCAGCCGGCGTGCCCACCGGGGCCGGGTAGTACCGCTCGAAAGGAAATTTTGTGAAATACTTGATGTACGCGACGCCCCAGTACGCGTCCGCGTCCGTCGGGCGGAAGACCCACACGAACGACCTGTTGCCCAAGCTGAACCCGCCGATCCAGTTCCCCTTGTTCGTGGGGTTCTGGTAGTACATGTCTTTGTTTTCGTTGGCGTACATGTTCATGGCGATTCCGATCTGGCGAAGATTGGAAGCGCACTGAAGCTTGCGGGCTTGCTCGCGAGCCGCCCCCAGTGACGGCAGCAAAATGCCGATCAGCAGGGCGATGATTCCGATCACCACCAGAAGCTCCACCAGGGTAAACCCCCGGGATCGGAACCCGGCGGACGGTGCGGCGGTCGTGGAAATCGCGGTCATGCAAACTCCTTTGCGGCGGAAACTCTTCGACGGTCGTGCGATCACAACAACCACTAAAATAAGTTGCCGGTGTGTGGGTGGATTGAGGTGAAAGGGCAACTGGGCGCAGTTCCGGTTGAATGGGGCGCACCGCAAAGGTGGGGTCAGGGGTTCCCAGTGAGCAGGTATCTGTCATCGACTGTGGGGGCGGACTCACGCTGCAATGTAAGAGACCCCACGTTCGGGGGGGTGGTCAGCAATGGCAGTACGGCCGGAGGGAGGGCCCCCCTTTTCGGCCGGCGGTGAAACTCGCGATACTGCACGGGGGTCATCCCGGTTTCAGATTTCAACAGCCGCTGAAATTGCTCGGAATTGCGGAAGGCGAACTTGGTCGCGATTTGTTTGATCAGCAGGTCTGACTCGGCGAGGAGTCGGCAGCCCTCGCGAAGGCGGAGACGTTGGATGTGTGCCACGGGGCCGTGGCCGACGGTGCGTTGGAAGTGTTGCTCGAGTTTGCGGCGTGAGACGGCGACGAGGTCGCAGAGTTCGTCGACGGTGATTTCGCGGGAGATGTTGGCTGCGATGTGTCGGATGACGGTGCTGACGAGTTCATCATTGACGTGTTCGGTGACGACGGATTTTTTCCAGACGACGCCGGCGGAGTTGATGATCTTGGGTTCCTCGACCTGGCCGGCTTGGAGGAGTCGGTAAAGCTCGGCAGCTGCGACGTAGCCGACCTGCCTGGCGGACTGGTCGATGCAGGTCAGAGGGGGGTCGCAGATGTCGGAAATCAGCTGGTCGTAGTCAGCCGAAAGCACTGAAACCTGCGAGGGAACTTCGATTCCCGCGAAGCAGCACGCCTCGCAGACCCTGTGCCCGCCGTGGAAATTCCAAGAGAGAATTCCCGTCGGGCGGGGGATGGAGGCCAGCCATTGCACGAGGGGCTCGAGGGTGTCGTGGGGGTTGGAGTCGCTGCGCAGCGTGCGGTCGGGGTCGAAGACGGCGGGGGCGGGGAGGTCGGCTTCGAGGAGGGTCTGCGTGAACGAGGTGATGATTTCGTCGCGGTAAAAATCGCGTTTGGGCGCAGCGTAATAGCCGAAGTGTTTGACGCCGGTGCGGATGAGGGTTTCGGCTGCGAGGCGACCGATCTGCGCCTGGTTGCTGGTGACCTGCTGAATGTCCGCGCCCGGAATCCGGATCTGCGAAACGTTGACGCAGGGGATCGACGCCAGCCGGACCTGCTGGACGAGCAGGGGGGTGTTGACGCGGGCGATGACGCCGTCGCCCTTCCACCACGTCGGCAGCTCCTGCCGCTCGAAGTATCCGCGGGAGTCGACGTACAGGGTCCAGCGTTCGCCGGTTTCGAGTTGCAGCTTTCGGGAGAAGTCGCTGATTCCCGCGACGATGACGCTGCCCCACGAAGTGCTGGTTTCAACGAGCACCGCGATGCGGCGGACCTTCGGTTTTTCGGACGGGATTAAGGGCATGAGTGACCTGTTATTAGCGCAATTTGTGTAAAGATCGTGTCAAGGCGGGGCTGAGCGGGCGGAATTTAGCGCACTCTAAATGGAGCGGCGGTCAGATGCCGGCTGAGGGCGTGGTGGCGGTGCGCGGCGTTGGTGGGGATTTGCGCTGCAGGGCGTGTTGGCGGGCGCGGCGGGGGGGGATAGTGCTGGACTTGGAGGCAACCGACCATGACAGCACGCTATGACCTTGTAATTCTGGACCTCGCCGGTACGACTGTTCGAGACGTGGGCGATCCGGTGGCGGCATGTTTGCTGCGGACGATCAGGGAGATCATTGGCTTGGAAGTGCCGCTGGCGAGCGCGGTGCGGGTGATGGGCATCCCCAAGCCAAAGGCGATCGCGGCGCTGCTCGAAGAGGGGCTGGGCGTCGCCGAGGCGGATGTGGTGTCGCGGATTCACCGCGGGTTTGTCGAGAGCATGATCGAGTATTACCGCGGCGATCCGTCGGTGGCGGAGATCGTGGGGACGTCGGAAGCCTTCGAGCGGATGCGACGGGCGGGGATGAAGATCGGGCTGAACACAGGATTCTCGCGGGACATCACGACGGCGATCATCGAGCGCCTGGGCTGGGATCGGGCGGGGCTGATTGACGCGAGCGTGACGAGCGATGAGGTGGTGGCGGGCCGTCCGGCGCCGTTTATGATTCACCGTGCGATGGCGCTGACGGGCGTGGTGTCGTGCGGGCGGGTGGTGAAGGTGGGGGATACGCCCAGCGACCTTTGGGAGGGGACCAACGCGGGGTGCGGGCGGGTGGTGGGTGTGTGTCGTGGGTCGCACACGCGGGGGCAACTGGCGGCGTGTCCGCACACGGATTTGATTGAGGACGTTTCGTTCCTGCCGGAGGCGCTGGCGCGGTCGCCCCGGCCGGGAATGCAGTTGCACACGCCCGGCCCGGCCAACACGTCGGAAGCGGTGCGGGCGGCGATGTCGCGCGACATCGGGGCGTGGGACCGGGAGCTCATCGAAGTGGCGGCGGACGTGCGGAAGCGCGTGCTGGCGGTGGGCGCGTTGGACGTCGCCGAGTGGGACTGCGTGCTGTTTCAGGGGAGCGGAACGTTCGCTGTCGAAGCCGCGATCGGGGCGGCCGTGCCGGTACTGACGGACGACGGGCTGCCGGGGCGGCTGCTGGTGGCGAGCAACGGGGCGTATGGCGATCGGATGGTGAAGATCGCGCGGGCGGCGGGGATCGCGGTGGAGGAGGTGCGCTTCGCCGAGGACGAGCCGGTACGTGCCGAAGTGGTTGCGGCGCGGGTGGCGGCGGCGCCGGAGATCACGACGGTGGCGGTGGTGCACTGCGAGACGACGACGGGGATCATGAACGATGTGGTGGGGATCGGCAGGGCGGTTCGAATGGCGCGGAATGGGCGGGATGTCGAGCTTGTGGTCGACGCGATGAGTAGCTTCGGGGCGTATGGCATTGATGTGGACGGGGGCGGGATCGACTGGCTGGTGGCGAGCAGCAACAAGTGTTTGCAGGGCGTGCCGGGAATCGGGTGCGTGCTGGGGCGACGGTCGCGGTTGGAGGCGTCATCCGGGCGGGCGAGGAGCCTGTCGTTGGACGTGCACGACCAGTGGCGCGGTTTGGAGACGCACGGGCGATTCAGGTTTACCCCGCCGACGCACGTGCTGCTGGCGTTCCAGCGGGCGCTGATGGAGCATTGCGAGCAAGGCGGCGTCGCGGCGCGGCGGGGGCGGTACGAAGCGATGCACCGGGCGCTGGTGGAGGGGCTGGAGGCGCGGGGGTACGTGGTGCTCATCGAACCCCAACATCGCTCGGGGATTATCACAACCGTGAAGTACCCGGCGGCCACCGGCTTCAACTTCCCGGCGTTTTACGAGTGCCTGCACCGGCGGGGGTTCGTGATCTACCCGGGCAAGTTGAGCAAGGTCGACTGCTTCCGGGTGGGCCACATCGGCGACCTCACCGTGTCGGACATCGGGCGGTTGCTCGCGGCGTTTGACGAGGTGGCCGAGGAGATGGGATTCAGCCCAGCCGAGCTAGGGGAAGCTTTGCAGGCGGCTGTGGCGGCGGCCGGATTGGCGGAGATACGATGAGCGTTCGAATTTGGCTTATGGCGGTGTTGGCGGTGGTGATGGCGGTGTGTTGCGCGGGGGCGGGCGCCGTCGAGAGGTCGAAGATCACCGTTTACACGTCGATGGAGAACGAGCTGATCCGCAAATTGCTGGCGGACTTCTCAGGCAAGAACCCCGGCATTGACGTCGCGATCGTCCGCGACTCGACCGGGATCATCACGGCCCGTTTCATGGCCGAAGCCGAGAACCCCCGCGCCGATGTGCTCTGGCAAATCGCCGCGACGAGCCTCATCTCGGCTGACCAGCGGAAACTCTTAGAGCCCTACGCACCCCGTGAGCTGTCGTTGATCGACCCCGCCTTCCGCGACCCAGCCAGCCCTCCCGCGTGGGTCGCGGGCAACGCTTGGATGACCGCTTTCGCCTGCAACACAATCGAGCTGGAGAAACGCGGCCTACCCGCGCCCAAAAGCTACGCCGACCTTCTGGACCCCAAGTACAAAGGCCTGATCTCCATCTCCAACCCCGCCAGCTCAGGCACGGGGTTCCTAACCGTCTCCGGGATTCTGCAGCTCATGGGCGAGGAAAGAGGCTGGGCCTACCTCCAAACGCTGCACAAGAACGTGGCGTCGTACGAGCACTCCGGCAGCAAGCCGGCGAAGATGGCGGCTTCGGGCGAATCGGTGATCGGGGTGAGCTTCTGCTATGCGTCGCTGGCGCTGAAGAGGAAGGGTGCGCCGCTGGAGGTGGTGTTCCCAGCCGAGGGGAGCGGTTGGGAGATGGAGGCGTCGGCGCTCGTGCGGAAGGCGAAGATCTCGCCGGCTGCGCGGACGTTTCTGGACTGGGCGTCGGGTAAGACGGCGGTGGCGTTGTACGGGACGTCGTACGGGGTGGTGTCTCGGAAAGACGTGGAGACCGAGCGCGATGGCTACCCGGCCGACGTGTCGAAGCAGATGATCAAGAACGACCTCGTGTGGGCGGCAAACAACCGGCAGCGGATTCTCGATGAGTGGAACAGGCGTTTTGGCGCAGGGAAGTAGTTCGGTCGTGGCGGCTGCCGCGGCGGGGGAGGTGCGCGCGGCGGGCCGGGGGGGGGCTGGACGCGGTGGATTCGTGTCGGTACGGGGGGTGGGCAAGTCGTTCGGAGCGCAGCGGGTGCTGTCGGATATCTCGCTGGAGTTCGGCAGGGGGGAGTTCGTGGTGCTGCTCGGCCCCAGCGGCTGCGGGAAGACGACGCTGCTGCGGATCATCGCGGGGCTGGAGAAGCAGGACTCGGGCCGCGTGCTGATGGACGGCGAGGACGTGTCCGGCGACCCCCCGGCGAGTCGGGGGTGCGGGATTGTGTTCCAGTCGTACGCGCTGTTTCCCAACCTGTCGGCGCTGGACAACGTGAAATTCGCCGTGCCGCGGGACGTTCCCCGCGTCCAGCGCCGCCGGCAAGCCGAGTCCCTCCTTGATCGCGTGGGCCTCTTGCCCCACGCCGCGAAGTACCCGTCGCAGATGTCGGGCGGGCAGCAGCAGCGGGTCGCCCTCGCCAGGGCGATTGCCCAGCGGCCGCGCATCCTCCTGCTCGACGAGCCGCTCGGGGCGCTCGACGCCGAGGTGCGACAGCAATTGCGGCAGACGCTCCGCGACGTTCAACGCGAACACGCCCTGACCAGCATCATGGTCACCCACGACCAGCAGGAAGCCCTCGAGCTCGCCGACCAGCTAGTGGTCATGCACCGCGGCCGCGTGGACCAAAGCGGCACGGCCCGGGAAGTCTTCGAGGAACCCGAGACCGTCTTCACAGCCGGATTCCTCGGCGGGATGAACATCCTGACGTACGCGGGTTTCTACCACGCCTGCATGCGCGACGCCGGGATCGCCGGGGCGAGCCACGTCGGCTTCCGCCCGGACTCCGGCCGCGAGAATCGGTCCGCCGCCGAGACCTTTGGCTTGGAACTGCGGGTCGTGGCGACAGTATTCCGTGGAGAGTCGGTTCGTGTCCGGGGAAACACCGCGACGGGGGAAACGGTGCACGTCGACCTTCCGGCGGACCGAGTGGTATCGGAGGGAGAAACGCTGCGCGTCCAACTCCAACCGGAGGCGCTGAAGTGGTTCGCCGCGGACGGGCGGAGGGCCAGATGAGCCGCCCCAATATTTCGGAGCGGGTGAACGGCGGGGAGTATTTGGCGCGGTGGGGCGAGCGAATCTTCGAGCGAATCATCGGAACCTTACCGGTCGTCGTGCTGGGGATGTTCGTGGCGTTGCCCGTGCTGCTGCTCGTCGAGCGGAGTTTGCGGGCCGAGACGGGCGAGTGGGTGGGGTGGGCGAACTACGCGAGGTATTTCTCGTCGGCTTCGCTGATGTCGGCCGCGGTGAACAGTGTGCTGACGGCGGGGCTGGCGTCGGTGATTGGGGTGGGGGTGGCGTTCGTGCTGGCGTATGCGCTGGTGCGGTCGCGGTTGTGGGGGCGGGGTGTGTGGCGGCAGGTGCTCCTGATTCCTCTGTACGCGCCGACGATGCTCGTGGGGCTGGCGCTGGTGTACGTATTCGGGCGGCAGGGGCTGGTGACGCAGGGGCTTTTCGGGCGCATGCCGGGTGTGGACATTGGCTTGTACGGGTTCGTCGGGATTGTGATCGCCGAGGCGCTGATGGTGGTGGCCCCCGCGACGCTGATGATCTCCAACGCGCTGCTCGGCATCGACGGTCGCCTCGACGAAGCCGCCCGAAGCATGGGCGCCGGGCCGCTGCGGAGATTCATGTCCGTCACCTGGCCGGCTGCGAAGTTCGGGGTGCTCGGTGGGCTTCTGGCCGGATTCGTGCTGTGCTTCACCGACTTCGGCGCTCCCAAGGTTGTCGGAGGGATGACCACGGTGCTCCCCGTCCAGGTGTACCAGCAGGTGGTCGGCCAACAGAACCTCGCGATGGGGTCCACCGTGGCGGTGCTCATGCTCGTGCCCGTCGTCGCGTGCTTCGCGCTCCGGCAGGCGCTGCAGCGAAGTGTCAGGGCCGGCGAGGTTACGCTCGACGGACGCTCCGTGCCGATCCGGACGCGGCCCAGCCGGCTGAGGGACGCACTGCTCGGTCTTGCGGTGCTCGTCGCGGGCGTGGCGATGCTGCTCGTCGTAGCCGTCCCCGCGTTCGTTTCGGTGGTGAACAACTGGCCATATTCGCTCTCGGGCAAGGGCACCTGGGCGTCGGTGTTCACGCTGCGGCACTTCGACTTTTCCGAGACGTCGGCGGTGGGCGGGTCGGCGTTATGGAACAGCGTTTGGATCGCGGCGGTATCGGCGGTGGTGGGCACGGTGGCGGTGTTTGTCACGGCGTACGCGGTGGAAAAGCTCCGGGGCATGGGCGCGGTCCGGTCGGCGTCGCACGTACTGGCGATGGCCCCGCTGGCCATGCCGGGGCTGGTCATCGGGCTTGCCTACGTGTTCCTGTTCAACCGCCCGGAGTTCTTCGGCGTGGCAAACCCCCTGATCGGGTTCTACGGCACGGCCGTTCCGCTCGTGGTTGCCAACGTGATCCACTTCTTCAGCGTGGCATACCTCACGACGCTGGTGGCCCTGCGGCAGCAAGACCGCGCCTTCGAGGAGGTCGGCGCATCGATGGGCGTGCCGCGGTGGCGACTTATGGGGACGGTCACGCTGCCCGTTTCGCTCCCGGCGCTGATCGACGTCGCCACTTACCTCTTCGTCAACTCGATGTGCACGGTATCAGCTGTGATCTTCCTCTATTCCTCGGGGACGATCACGGCCTCGGTGGCGGTCGTGGGGCTGGAAGACGCGGGTGAGCAGCAGGCCGCGGCTGCGCTGTGCGTGCTGATCTTCGGCGTGAACGTGACGGTAGCCGCGGTTGCGCAGGGCGTGCGGACACTGGCCATGCGGATGCGGACGGTGGATTAACCCCTTGCATGGCCGCCCTTTTTGATGGGTCGTCCAATGATGACTCAAGAACAATAGACGCGAAGGTGGATCTTTATGGATGCGGATTGCTCATCGATCCATTGCGGCGGAATTGGTTGGCCACGTACGCCGGACATTTCGGTTGTCGGCACTCCGTCGGACGTTTCATGATCACGCGACCCACGACGCGGATCCGGCCATCGTCGGTGTAATCGCTTCCCACTTTCCCGCCGCCCTAAAATTGACGCACGCAAACTGGCGCGAATCGATCAGGCATGCCACACTTCCGGCACCTCTGACCGAGCCGACCATGAAAATGGATCGGATCGAATTGAGCTACTTCAACGCACGCGGCTCATTCGGGCCGAGAACAACGTCACCCAGCGCCACCTACACCGAGTGGTGCTTCTCACCGCCGTGCGCCGGGACGGGGCCCAACTCACGCGGGACCAGGTCGCATCGGCCACCAGCCGATCCCGCGAGTTCGTCGACGAAAGGGCCCGGCAGTATCACAAACACGGGCCTCCCGGCGTGACACCCAAGCCGTCGGGCCGCAGGTAGAACCGGCTTACGCCGCAGAAGAGGCAGCAGCTCTCCAAGATCCTCGATACCGGTCCGACTCCCGAATCGGAGCGGAGTGTCTTCTTCGGCGGGGACACCCGACAGATCATCCAAGGAACACTTCGGCGTGGTTTACCA
>JBBRUM010000006.1:0-23838 GCA_038247815.1 Tepidisphaerales bacterium
ACTCCCCGTCATACCCGACATCTCACACATAAACACAATCTTCATCTTCGCCCCAGTTACAACCGCCCCGCTACACGAAATTGCGGCCGGTCCTTCAATCGCATCAGATCACCCCACACACGCATGAGTCTCACCGCGCCGTACGCCAGTGGAAGAAGCACGAGCAGCGAGATTCCCTCCGCCCAGCCAACGTATCCCGTTACAAAAGCGGCGTCGTGTACGATCAGCCACAGCAGCCCGGCGAGGATCAACTGCCTCCCGGCTTGCCGGCGACGCGTCCGCAGCGGCAGGGGCAACGTGTCGACATCGGGTTCTTCACCGACGACCGAAGTCGCGCCGGGTGCCGGTGCCCCGGACACCGAGGTCGCGCCGACCGATTTGGTCGCGTTGGCCGGGCCGACGGACCTGCCGATCCGCCACGCCACCACCGCGAATGCGAAGCTCGACACGAACGGGATCGCCAGCGCCGGTGACACCGCCAGCACCACGGGGATCTCCCGCAGGCTTGCCCCCGTCGGAAGCTTCCACGCGATCGCGATGGCCACCACGCCGACATTGATCGCCACAACGCCCAAACTCAGCACGGCCGCGTGCACCGGCGTGATCCTCGGCCGCTTTTCCTCCCACACGTACGCCACGGCCGAGACCACCACGACGTGCGTGAACAGCCACAGCGGATGCCACACCACCGGCAGCTCCGGCGCCGCGATCATGGCGTGAACCAGTCGGACCGCCCCGAGGGCGAGCAACCCGGCCGACACGAGATACTTCCCGGCGAGGTTGTAAAAATTGATCAGCCCCAGCGTCATCACCGCCAGCACAAAGCTCCCCGTCCCCGTCCGGCCCCCCTGCACCCCGGCGAGTGCCCCGGCGAAGACCAGCGACATGACACCCAGCACCGCAACAATCCAGTGTGCGGTGGTCAGCCCCAGTCGGCCCGAGGGAAGCGGGCGGGTCGCGGCTAGCAGGGCATCTCGCCGGCGGTCGACCAGGTCGTTGAGCGCCATCCCGAATCCATACAGGCAGCAGCTCATCGCCACCGCGAATACCAACACTGCCGGGTTCACCCCGCCCCATCCCGCCACCCCGCCCGCTCGGGGGAGCGTCGTCGTCAGCAGCACGGCGGCCAGCACATCGGCGACGGCAGTGAATACCAGCGCCGCCCGTGTGAACTGAAGAACCGTCAGTACCTTTGCCGAAATCGCCATCTGAACGCCCATCTGACTGCAAACCGGCGGCAATTGGCAATGGCCGGCGGGCGAATTGCGGCCGGGCAGGTCAGCCGGCGGTGGCGGTTTGAGGCGGGAGGGACAACAATGGCCCCGTGAGCACAGCCGCCCCACTGCCCGTTCCCCTTCGCGCGCCCGGTCACTTCCGGGTGGCGGTGATCGCGGCCCGCTGGAATGAAGCAATCGTCTCGCGACTGCTGGCGGGGTGCGAGGCTCGGCTGGAAGAGCTCGGCGTCTCGGCTGAGCGCAGGCCCGTGTTTCGCGTACCGGGGTCGTTCGAGCTGCCCGTCGCCGCCTTGGCCGCCGCGCGCAACCCCGCGTACCACGCGGTGATCGTCCACGGATGCGTGATCCGCGGGCAAACCTGGCACTTCGAAGCCGTCGCCGGGCAGTGCGCCCAAGGCATCCGCGAGGTCGCGCTGCTCACCGGCAAGCCGGTCATCTTCGGCGTGCTCACCGTCGAATCCGAAGCGCAGGCCCTGGACCGCACCGGCGGCGCACACGGCCACGCGGGCCTCGCCGCCGCCGAAGCCGCCGTCGAGATGCACCTCGCCCTGGCAGCCCTCTCCTCAGACCCGCCCTCGCACCGCACACCGCACACATGACCACCCCACCACCACCCCACCCCCTGCTCTTCACCGACGCAAAGTTCCTCCTCCCCAGCGGCACCTACGCCCAGCGACTGCTCATCGTCGACGGCCGCATCGCCGCCGTCGACCCCCGCGACGGGGAACTGCCCCCCAAAACCCAACGCGCCGCCCTCGGAAACGTCTGGTACACCCCCGGACTCGACGACGCACACCTCCACCTCTTCTGGATCGGCGAACAACTCCTCCGCCAAGCAGACCTGTCTCACTCCGCCGCCATCGGCGAGGTGCTGGCGCGACTGTCGGACCACGGCGGCCGCCACAAAAAGGGATGGCTGCTCGGCCGAGGGTTCGACCACGAGCGTCTCTCCGAAAAGCGCCTTCCCACCCGGGCCGAGCTGGACACTGTTTCGTCCACCCGGCCGATCGTGGTCACACGCGTCTGCGGTCACTTGGGCGTGATCAACTCGGCGGCTCTGGCGTTGCTGCCCCATGCGCTGGCGGCGAAGGGAAACGTCGAAACCGGCGTGTTCGTCGAATCGGCGCTCTGGGACGTCCTGAAAGAGGTGCCGCCGTTGACCGAAGCGCAGCTCGAGGAAGCCGCGCTACTGGCGATGAACCTCGCCCGGTCGCGCGGGTTCACCGCCGTGGGGACGATGCTCGAGGAGCCCCGGCAGTGGTGGGCGCTGCGCCGGCTCGCCGATTCCGGACGGATGCCCATCCGCGTCGTCGCCCACCTTCCCGGGCCCGCCATTCGCGAACTCGCGGACGCGGGTCTCAAAACCGGCCACGGCGACGACCGCCTCCGCGCCGGTTACGCAAAGTTCTTCTCCGACGGAACCTTCGGCGCACGTACCGCCTGGCTGCACCAGCCCTACTCCGACGCCCCCGGCGAAATCGGAAACGCCCTGCTCTCCGCAGCCGAGATGACCCGCATCTTCCGCGACACCCAAGCTCTCGGATTCGACATCGCCGTCCACGCCATCGGCGACGCCGCCAACGACGCCTGCATCACCGCTATTCAAGCCTGCCCCCGTCCCGCCCGACAACGCATCGAACACACCTCCCTCTGCTCCGACACAGCCTTGGACCGCATCGCCGCAGCCGGAATCGTCGCGGTCGTCCAGCCGCAGTTCTCCCGGTCCGACGCCTGGCTGGACCAACGCCTCGGCCCGGGCCGCGTGCGCAACACCTACCGATTCGCCTCCATGCTCCGCCGAGGCATCCCTCTTGCCCTCAGCTCGGACTCCCCCGTCGAGCGCCTCGACCCCGCCCCCTGCCTCGCCGCCGCCACCGGCGGCTGCCCCTGGCACGACGAGCGACTCTCCCCCCTCCAAGCCCTCACCGCATACACCGCTGGCAGCGCATTCGCCGGCCGCGTCGAAGCGGTTCGCGGCTCGATCGCGCCGGGACAACTCGCCGACTTCACCGTCTTCACGTTCGACCCTCTCACCGCAACCCCGGAGGCGTTCGGCGCGCTCAAGGCCATCGAAACCCTCACCGTCTGACCCCACCCGCCCGTCGCATAATGGGAACGGGATTCCGCATTCGGGATGGCACCCCGGCCCCCCGCGCTGCGATGATCACCCCCATGGCTGCCCTGAACGACGACGAGCGATGGACGCGATTGCGCGGAGTACGCGAGAAGCCCCACTCCGGCCTTACCGTCGAAGCCGGCGAGATGCAGCTCACCTATCGAGAGGGCGAGGTCCGTCGCCTCCGGCTGGGAGATGGGATGGTCGCCCTCCGCGTTTACGCCGCCGTCCGCGACGAGAACTGGGGCACCGTCCCGGGTCTCCTCCTCCATGAACGCATCACCTTCGAGCCCGGGTCGTTCGACGCCGAGTTCACGATGTCGCACGCGACGGCAAGCGGCCCCGTGCTCTTCGAGTGGAAAGGTGCGATTGCCGGTCGCCGGGAAGGCGACGAGGTCGTCGTCCGGTGGGAGCTCGACGGCATAGCCAGGGTCGGATTTCGGCGAAATCGAATCGGCTTCTGCGTGCTCCACCCGGCCGACCTGCTCGGGGCCGACGTCGTCCGGCGATACACCGGCGGCGAATCCAGCGCCGGCCGGTTCCCCAGCGGTTTGGACGACCGGCAACCGCTCCCCAATTTCACCGACCTCGCCGGAATCGAACACGACCTTGGCCCCGACGCCCGCGCCGTCTGGACCTTCGAAGGCGACGCCTTCGAGATGGAAGACCAGCGCTGCTGGACCGATGCGTCGTACAAAACCTATTGCACGCCCCTCAGCCGCCCCAAGCCCGTGTGGATCGACGCCGGACAAACCGTCCGACAGGTCGTCGAGCTCAGGGTGAAGACGCGACGCCACGTGCAGGCACGAACGGCACCGGTCGGCGGCGTCGAAGTCGCCGCCGAAGTGGGAGACTGGGTGGCCATGCCCGAGGTCGGATTGTGCTCCGGCGACGGCGACATCGGCGACAACGAGGCGGCTTCACTGGCGGGAATCGGGTTCGTGCGGGTCGAAGCGCGGACGGATGAGCTGGGGTGGGAGGGCGGGGTCCGACGGGGTTTGGCGTTGGCGCGGCGGCTGGGGGTCGGCGTCGAGATGGCCGTCTTCGTCGATTCTTCAAAGACTGGCACCGACTCAATTACCGCCCTCGCCGCCGAACTGGAGGACATGTCGCACCTCGCGGTGCGATGGTGCGTGTACCGCGCCCGCGAGGTGTACGCCGGCGCGCCATGGCCGGGCGCGGACCGCCCCCGCCTGCACGCCATCGCCCCCGGCAGCGTCTGCGTCGGCACGGATGGAGACTTCATCTTCCTCGGCCGATTCACCGGGATTCCCCCAGCCCCCGCCGACGCCGTCTGTTTCTCCATCAATCCCCAGGTCCACGCCTTCGACGAGCACAGCATCACCGAGACCCTCGGCGTGCACGCCCAAGCCGTCGCCACAGCGCGCGTCATCGCCATGGGCCGGGCCGTCGTCGTCTCCCCCGTCACACTTCGCCCACGACGCAATCTGTACACCTCCGACGGTTCCGTGCCGCGCCTCGACCCCGACCCACGGGTCAAAAGCCTCTGGTGCGCCGGCTGGACACTCGCCAGCCTCGCTCAGCTCGCCCTCGGCGGCGCCGCTCGCGTCACCTTCCACGCAACCCACGGCCCAGGCGGCGTCGCGGGAACTCCCACAGCCGACGTCCTCCGCCGCGCGCTCGCAACCCGCCCCGCCCAACTCGCCCCCCTCCGCTCCGCAGACCCCCTCCGCCTCGGCGGCGCGATGTTTAAGTCCGCCGCCGGCCAAACCCTCATCGTCGCCAATCACACCGCCGAAAGCCTCCGCGTCCTCCTCCCCCCCGGAGACTTCCCAGATCCAGCGGAAGTGCTCGACGAGCACGGATGGCGACGTCAGTCCGCAACCATCGCCCCGGGGCGCGGTATCGTCGATCTTTCGCCCTACGCCGTCGCGACCCTGACCACTCGAGGTGACGCATGAAGGCTCTCGTGATCGACGCCCCCGGCAACGCCCGCGTCGAACCCTCCGCCGACCTCCCCGTCCCGGGACCCGGCGAAGTCCGCGTCGCCGTCCGCGCAGCCGGCGTCTGCGCGGGCGACCTCTACATCTACCAAGGCAAAAACCCCTACGCCGCCTACCCCGTCATCGCCGGACACGAAATCGCAGGGCACATCGAGGCCCTCGGCCCCGACGCCAACTGCCCCAACGTCAACGGGCCCGACGTCGACGGGCCAGGGGTCAGCGGCCCACGCGTTACCGACCCCGGCGTTCCCAGTCTCGCCGTCGGCGAGCTCGTCGTCGTCGAGCCGTTCCTCGGCTGCGGAACCTGCTACCCCTGCCGCCGCGGTAAGTCCAACTGCTGCGCCAAGTTGAAGATCCTCGGAATCCACCGCGCCGGCGGCTACGCACAGTTCGTCGTCGCACCCGCCACCCACATCCACCGCGTACCAACCGGCATGTCGGCAAGCCTCGCCAGCTTCGCAGAACCCGTCGCCATCGGCGTACAAGCCTGCCGCCGAGGCGAAATAACGGACGGCGACCACGTTCTGGTCATGGGCTGCGGACCCATCGGTTTGGCTCTCATCGAAGTCGCCCGCGCACGCGGCGCGACCGTCATCGCAGCCGACGTGTCCCCCGCCAGACTCGACTTCGCCCGACAACTCGGCGCCCACACCCTTCCCTCCGACCACACCCTCCCCGCCAAGATAATGGAACTTACAAACGGCGAGGGAATGCCCGTCGTCATCGAAGCCACCGGCGTCGCCGCCGTCATGCGCCAATCCGCCGAACTCGTCGCAGCCGGCGGTCGCGTCGTCATCGTCGGACTGGTGAAAAAAGGCACCGAAGTCGCCTTCGAGGGCCTCGACTTCACCCGCAAGGAAATGACCCTCGTCGGCTCGCGCGCCAGCGCCAACTGCTTCCCCGAAGCCCTCGCCCTCCTCGCCTCGGGCAAAGTCACCTACCCCCGCGTCGCCACCGAGTTCTCAATGTGGGACGGGCCCCAAGTCCTCCAAGATCTCACCGCCCACCCCGGCAAGGTCCACAAAGCCGTCCTGCTGACCTAGCTTTTGCGACCCGCAAGTACATTCATCCCCGGTACCAATCGTACCTCAGCCCGACCCCCCGCCGGTACGTAAACTCCGCCGGCAAGGTTCGTCAGCTCGACCGTCGAGCGATCGGCTCCCAGCGACACCCGAACCAGTCCCGTCCCCACCGGGCAAGTCAGCGTCGTCGGCAGGGGACACGCGGCGTCGGGCGCAATGCGAACCCGCGTGCGGTCGTTCGGACGCTGTAACGACACGCCCACCAGCCGCCGCGTGACAAACTCCACCGGCCAGCCGCCCCAGCAGTGGCACAGCGAGTCGCGGTTGAGCACCGCGCGGTGAATCGACTCCGGAAGCGTCACCAGCTTGAGCTCGCGCAGGATGGCGAAGTGCCCCCGCAGCGCCTCGAGGGCCAGATCCACCCGGCCCACCCGCGACAACGCCTCCGTCGCAAACCGCAAAAAATACAACTCCGCCATCCCCGAGTGCGCCGCGCCGTCTCGGCACGCAGCCGGATTCCCCGCCAACTGCCGCCGGACAACCGACAACACCGCCGCCTCTCGCCCCTCCGCCACCACCCCCGAGAACAGCGCGAGCAAATTCACATGAATGTTGTGCTCGCGAAGCACCGACCCCTCCGCCGGCGGTCGCGGCGCTTCTCTGCCGGGCGCTGAAACCAATGGAGCAGCCGCGTCCGGACCCGGCGCGAACCCCGGCGAAAATCCCTCCTCGGCGCCCAGCCACAGGCGCGCGTTGTACGCCGTGCGAACCCGATCCGCCCCCGCCGAGTACTCCGCGTGATCGCCCGACCGCCCCAACGCCATCGCCACCTCCGCCGCCGCCCGCAGCGACATGTACCGAAGCGCATTGATACACCCGTTCTCCCGCGCCGTCCGCAGCGACGGGTGAACCCCCCAGTCCAAAAATACCCGACCACGATCCGTCGACCACAACCCCGAATCCGCAACCGACCACCGCGACCCCGCGAACATCGCCACCACCGACGGATACACATACGCCGCCGTCTCCAAATCACCCGTCTCACGGACATACCGCCGCAGAAAGTCGACGAAGATCAGCGTGAAGTCCTCGTGCGGGTCGCGCAAGTACGCGGGAACCACGCACGGAAACTGCCCGTCCGCCGTCTGCCCGTCGGCAAAGAGCCTCAACGCGTGCCGCACGTGCGACACATCCGGCGTCAGGCACAGATGCGAAAGCCCCGCCACGTACGCGTCGCCCAGATACAACCCGCGCTCGCGCCACGGGTCCACACACCCGTCCTCCAGCGTCCGCTCGATCGTCCGCCGCGAGATGTCATACGCCCACTCCAACAAACCGTCCGCCGACGTAAACGACGCCGGCGACGGCACCGTCCTTTTGACGTCGATCACACCCAGACGGTTCAAGGTCGCCACCCCGTCCGCGGTCGCGCGGAATGTAACCTGCAGCACACGCCCGCCCCTCGGCTGGCAGGGCGAGAGTTCGTGCGTTCCAGCCGGGAGGATAAACCGCTCGGCCATGTCGCAAAACGGGTTCGACGAAAACAATTGCACCGCGCCGTCCGCCCGCGTCCGCTCCTCCCACGCAAAGTCCACCGTAGTGTCCGGAGCCACGGTCACCGACGCCACGGCAAGCCCAAGGTACTCCGTCGCGAAATCCGCCACCACCGACCACACTTCCCCCGCACGCAGCCGCCGCGACACCGCCGCCCGCCCGTCCCACACCCGCGCCGCCGACGGGTCGTACATATCCCACGCCACTTCCCGCGCCGGCAGCGGGACCGCCACCCCCAACGCCACTCTCCGCCAATCCACCCCGAGCCCATCCAACTCCGCCCGCCCAGACGGATGCCTCTCCCCCACGATCCGACCCAGTTC
This sequence comes from Tepidisphaerales bacterium, assembly GCA_038247815.1. Taxonomy (GTDB): domain Bacteria; phylum Planctomycetota; class Phycisphaerae; order Tepidisphaerales; family Tepidisphaeraceae; genus JBBRUM01. The sequence goes on from JBBRUM010000006.1 coordinate 8,215, forward strand.
CTCCGCCGGCATTATCCCGGTGATGCACATCGAGTCCGGGCAGTCGGCGTCCGGCTGGGCGCGAAACATCAGCCCCGCGTCCACCGGCACCGCCACCATCACCCCCCACACCGGGCCCATAAACTCCGGCGCGCCGAACAGCAGATTCCATCCCGCCCGAAGATTCAGCGTCGTATTCTGCCGGTTGCCCCGCAGCGCATCGTTCTGCTGTTCCAGCGCCGCGCCGTTGAGCGAGTTGGGCCCCCAGAAAATCCCCGCGCTCACCGCCTGCTCCACCGGAGAGTGCACGAATGTCGCAAACGCATACCTCAATCTCGCGCCCTCCCTGAACGCCTCCGCTCCCGCCCCGCCAGGGCCGACTGTGATCGACGTCGCAACCCTCACCTCGCGCGACGTCGACAGCCCCAGATCGCTCCCCGTCGCAAACGCCTCCTCCACCAGCGACGGCAACGGCAAATCCGACGGCGTCATCGCCGCGTACCGCGACGGATCCACCCCCGCCGGCACCGTCCAACCGCTTCCCTCACCGCGCAGGTAATCCCCCGACCGAAGTCGCAGATCCGCCACCTCCGTCGGACCCTGCGCAAACGAATAGTGCGGCGTCGGAAAGTGCCACGCCGGATCCACCGCCACCTCCCACGCACCCGGCGTCTCCAGCGACTCGCACTCCGCCCGTCCCCGCTCGTTCACATAGCCGAACGCCAGAAATCCGCCCGGCGTGCCAGGCATGGCTTGGAAGTTGTTCGCCCGCTGACACAGCACCTCAACCACCAGCAGCCCGCTCCCGCGCGCAAGCTCCGGTGCGAGATCCACCGTATCGAACATCGGCCTCACCCACGGCACCGACCGCGCCGGCCCCGTCGAAACCAGCCTCCCGTCCACAAACAGGCGGTACCGCGTGTCCGCGTACAAGTGCAAAACCACCGGCCCACCGCCGTACGTCACACGCCGCCTGAAAAAATACCGCTGGGTCCTCCCCAAATCGGCGTGGGGGTGGGTCACGATGATGGCCTCGCTCGAATTCATACGCCCCCGAGCATACCGCCATTCCCCTGCATAAACTCCGCCATGCCAGCCAAGAACGTCCTCGGAACCGAACTCAAGAACTGCTCCACCGCACCCCTCACCGGCTTCTACCGCGACGGCTGCTGCAACACCGGCCCGCAGGACCGCGGCCTGCACCTCGTCTGCTCCGTCCTGACCGAGGAATTCCTCGAGCACCAAGTCGAAGTCGGAAACGATCTCGTCACCCCCCGCCCCCAATGGGCCTTCCCCGGCTTGAACCCCGGCGACCGCTGGTGCGTCTGCGTCACACGCTGGAAACAATCCTTCGAAGCCGGCAAAGCCTGCCCCGTCGTCCTCGAATCCACCCACATCTCTACCCTTGAGTTCGTCTCCCTCGAGGAACTCAAGCAGCACGCCTTCGCGGCTGGGTGATGCTTCTTTGCGCTGACTTCAGTCGTTTCGCGCCGCTACGAATTGCTCAACGCCCGCCGGGGTACCGGCTTGTGACACAGAGACACAAAGGCGGCTCGGTGGGAACGCGCGGAACAGCTGCATTCAATTAACTAGAAATTTGAACAAGCTTCGTCACCCGGCCCGCTCCCATTTCCCTCTTCTCCGCTGTTGCTCCGTCTCTCGGCGCCTCACTGATTAACCCCCCTACCTCAATGCCGGAAGTGCCGCCGCCCGGTCAGCACCATCGTCGCGTTGTGCCCATCCGCCAGCGCGACAGACTCGTGGTCCCGCAGGCTGCCGCCCGGTTGGATGATCGCCGTGATCCCCGCCGACAGCAGCAACTCCGGCCCGTCGGGAAACGGAAAAAACGCGTCGCTCGCGGCCACCGCCCCAGCCGCCCTCTCCCCCGCCTTCTCCACCGCCAGTCGACTCGAAGTCATCCGGTCCATCTGCCCCGCACCGGCTCCCAGCAGCATCCCGTCTTTCGCAATCGCTATCGCATTGGACTTCACATGCTTACACACCGCAAACGCAAACCGCAGGTCGTCCAGTTCGGCCTCCGTCGGCTTGCGCTTCGTCGGAACCGTCCAAGCCGACTCATCGTGCGACGGCAAGTCCCGGTCCTGCACCAGCAGCCCGCCCACGATCCGATGACACGACAACTCCCTCGGGTCGGGAAACCCCAACCCCCCGCCATTTCCCCCGCCCGCCACCGGCAACCCCACCGACAACAGTCGGCAGTTTTTCCACCGCGACTTCAGCAGCTCCAACGCCTCGGGTGTGAAGTTCGGCGCAACAATCACCTCCAGCAACTTGTCTATCGCCACAATCACCCGCGCCGTGTCGTGGTCCACCGTCGTCGACAACGCCACAATCCCGCCAAAGGCAGCCAGCGGATCCCCCTCGTACGCCTTGGTAAACGCCTCGGCAGCCGACGAACCCACCGCCATCCCGCACGGCGTCGCGTGCTTCACAATGCACGCCGCATGCAACCCCGGAAACTCCTTCACGGCCGACAACGCCGCGTCCGCGTCCAACAAATTGATGTAGCTCAGCTCCTTCCCGTGGTGCTGCGTCGCATAGGCCACCGACGCCTCGGCCGGCCGCGGCCCCAAGTACAACCGCGCCGGCTGGTGCGGATTCTCGCCGTATCGCAGCTTCGGCCCCGCCGTCAGCGGCGGCAGCGCGGCCCCCGAAGGAACATGCGCCTGCCTCGCAAAATAGTCCGCAATGATCCCGTCGTACGCCGCCGTGTGGGCAAACGCCGCCTGCGCCAACCTCAGCCTCAACCCCGCCCCGCCCGCCCCCAACGCACCCCCAGCCTTCATCGCCGCCGCCACCTCCGCGTACTGCTCCGGCGACGTCAACACCAGCACCGACGCATGGTTCTTCGCAGCCGAACGGATCATCGACGGCCCGCCAATGTCGATGTTCTCGATGGCTTCGTGAAACGAAACGTCCGCCCGGGCAACGGTCTGCGCGAACGGATACAGGTTCACCACCACCAAATCGATCGGCGCAATCCCGTGCTTTTCCATCGCCGCCACGTGCGCCGGGTTGTTCCGCAACGCCAGCAAACCCCCATGGATCGCGGGGTGCAGTGTCTTGACGCGCCCGTCCATCATCTCCGGGAAACCCGTCACTTCGGAAACGTCTTTCACGGGCAAACCGGCTTCCCGGAGCGCCCGCGCCGTGCCCCCGGTCGAGATCAGCTCCACGCCCGCCGCCCGCAATTGACCGGCAAACTCAACAAGACCCGTCTTGTCCGAAACAGAGAGCAAAGCCCGCATGGGTGCCGCTCCGGTGAGGGTGAATCGACTTCTCCGCCCGCGAAAATCCTACTTGAACATCACTTCGCCGACCGTGCCCGGCTTGGTCACCGGGCGAATCCCGAAAACCTTCCCGTCCTCCGTCGCCGCCAGCACCAATCCGTTCTGCGTCGGGTTCGTGATCATGAACTTAAAATTGGTCGGCGCCGAGCGGAACGCCACCGCTCCCCCCAACTTCTCAATGGCCCCGATCGAATTGCCCCGCAGTCGCACGTAAGCGTACTTGTCGTCCTCCGCCAGCAGCGACGTCGCCTCCCGCGAGATCCACCGCGGACGCCGGCTGAAGTCACCCTCCGTCTTCGGCAACGCCACCAGCCCCTGATTGCGCACCGCAATGTACACCGTGTCCGCCGTCGGAACCGGCTTCTCGTACAACGGCTGACCCGCGAAGTACTGCCAGATGATCCTCCCCGACTTCCGGTTTACCGCCATCAGCCGCGTGTCCGTCGACGCCACGTACAACGCGAAGTCGTCCGACGCCAAGTCTGCGAGAATGCCCCCGGCTTGGAAGAAACCGCCCGGCAACGCCCACTGCCCCACGCCCTGGTCGCTCACCGCATACACACGCCCGGACTCCGTCGCGAAAAACGCCGCCTGGTCGAAATACGTCGGAGCCGCCAGCAGCGCCCCGAACGTCATCACCTCCCACTTCGGCGTGTCGTGCGCCCTGCCCGGGTCAATCCCCCGAATCCGACCCCCATTCTCAGCCGTCACACCCACAAACACCGTCTCCGCCGAAAAAACACCCGTCGACCGAACCACAGACTTCAGGTCCACCGTCCGAACCGCCTTGCCTTCAAGGTTGAACAACTCAATCGTCGTCGAAACCGGATACGCAAACAGCTTGCCGTTGGTGAACGGCGGGGAAATATCGCCCTTGCCCCCAATCGGGTGCACGGCAATCAGACTTCCCGTGTCCTTCCGAATCACGTACGACAACCGGTCGTCGGTAATCGCAAACACATACTCCCCGGCGCTGTGCAGCGCAACGACCTTGGCCTTCCGCTCCGACGACAAATCCACCGACCATTGCCTGATGAAACTCTGCGCCGGAACTTCCGCGATCGCGGGCGACGACGCGGCGGGCTTGGCGCAACCGCCCAGCCAGGAAACAAGTGCGCAACTGGCGATCACACCGAGGACAATGCGTCTCAAAGCAGGCTCCTTCTTTTCCCCGGGTCAGAACAGTCCGCCGGCCCGGCCTGACGCCGGACCGACCACCGGGATCGGGGAGGGAGTGCGAGGGTAAATGCACGGCGCGAAAGCGTCAAACCACCCGCCCCCAATCCCCAACCACAACCCGACAAATTATTCACACCCTCTCCACAAAATAGGCGATCCTCTTCGGCGTTGTACTCGCACCCGACCCGACTTTCCCCCGGAGAACCCACGTGAAAATCCCCCTTGGCAACGCCACACTCCGCACCGCCCTCCTTCTCGCCACCCTCGCCTCGTCATCCGCACTCGCACAAACCACTCCACCCCAGACTCCCCCACAGACTCCGCCACCGGTCCCCCCAGCCCCGGCTGTATCCCCCGCCCCAGCTCGCGCCCAAGCCCCACTCCAACGACTCCTCGAAGGCTACCGCGAAGTCCTCCTCACCCTCGACCTCACCCCCGACCAACGCCCCGCCATTACCGCCATCATGCAGCAGGAAATGGCCACGCTCCGCGAGCTCGCCCTAGAACTGCAGCAAGCTTCCCCCTCGGAACGCCGCGCAAAAATTGCCGAATTCATGCAGGTCCTCAACTCCAAAATCCGCGCAGAACTCGATGATAGCCAACAAGCAAAATTCGACCAAAGCCTCGGCGAACTCGAAAAATCCCTTCGAAACCCACCCGCCACCCCCCCCAGCCTCCAAGCCGGTCGAGGCGCGACACGCCCGGCTGAACGCATCGCCGCACAGCAACCCGGAAATCCACCCCAAAGCCCCGCTGCACGCATCCTCCAACAGTTCAAAACCGCCGTCGAATCCCTCGACCTCACCGAAGAGCAAAAAACCAAAGTCAATACAGCCTTCGCCGGCGCCCGCGCCAAACTCTCCGCCATTGAACCCGGCGACCCCACCTCCCGCGAGCAACAACGCGCAATCACCGACGATCTTCGAAAGGAATTGACGGAAATCCTCACCCCCGAGCAACAAGCCGCTCTCCGTGAACGCATGCAGCAAGTCCAGCAACAAGGCAACCGCCCTCCCCGCGGGGATCGCCCCCCACGCGGAGGCCAAGGTGGCTCGTCTCCCGCCAATCCCCCAAGCACTCCGCCAGGCAGTTCGCCGGGCACTCCCCCGGGCTCTCCCGCGGGCTCTCCCGCGGGCTCTCCCGCGGGCACTCCCGCGGGCACTGCCCGGGGCACTCCCCCGGGCGGTCCGCCCTTCACTCCGCCGGCTATTCCTCCCGGAATGATGGGAGATCCCCCGCCGGCACCCCCACTCGATACCCCCCCGCCGCCCCGGGCGGATAAGGGATCGGCTCACCCCGCCTTCGCAGCCGCTGAGGGGGTCGGGCTCGAGCTCGGTTCACCCGCACCCGCCGCAAGTCTCAAAAAGCTGGACGGAACTCCCGTCCGGCTTTCTTCTTTTTCCGGCAGGTCGGTTGTCTTGATCTTCGGCAGCTACACGGCACCCACCTTCCGAGAGAAGTCCAAGTTCATCAACGACCTGCAACAAGACTTCCGCGGACGCACAGAAATCATCGTCGTCTATACCGCTGAGGCGTACCCTGTCGGGTCGGGCGACGTCGAGCGTAATCTCGACGACAAAGTCCGGATCGAAACCCATCGCGGCGAAGCCGACCGCCTCGCCGCCGCAAAAAACGCTAAATCCGCCCTCAAACTCAACGTCACCGTCGCCATCGACGACATGGACAACACCACCGTCCGAACCTTCGGGGGAATGCCCAACGGCTCGGTCGTCATCTCCCGCGAGGGGACAATCGTCGCGCGACAACACTGGTTTGAGCCTTTCGCGCTCCGACGTACGTTGGAAGAACTCGCCAAAGGCAAGTCCCCGACAACGCCATCGCCTGCCCGTTAAGTCTCACGTGCGATATAGATTACAGGTATTTGGCAATTTATCGATATTTCTAGATGAGTCTTCGGTTAAGATCGATATCATTCATATCAAGAACATGGGAAGCTGCACCCTCCAGACCCATGCGACAACGTTATTATGGAATTTCGTGATCGTATCTTGGGGCAAACGCGGATAGACTTTGCACACATTATGTCTGCAACTTTGTCTGATATCGCTCGTGAAACCAGTACGTCCGTCTCCACCGTCTCGCGCGTGCTCGCGGGGGGTGCGGTCTCCAAGAGGATCTCGAAGGAGACGCGGGAGAAAGTGCATGAAGCCGCAAAGCGGTTGGGCTATCGCCCAAATTTGCTCGCCCGTTCATTAAGAACCCGCCGGAGCAACACGGTGGCGCTGCTTGTTTCGGACATCGCCAATCCGTGGTTCGGGCAGCTTGCTTCGACGATCGAGAAGAACTTGCACGACAAGGGATACTCCCTTTTTCTGTGCAACTCGGCTGAGGACCTTAAGCGTGAATCGGAGTATCTACACCTGCTTCCGCAGAAGGGGATTGACGCGCTGATTCTGGTTCCGCTGCTGAAGTCGAAGAAGGTATTGCAGCAGCACCTTCCGCCGACGTTGCCTGTGGTGGTGGTGGACCGTCCTGTGCAGGGGGTCAACTCGTCGGTGTCGAGCGATCAGGACATGCTGGCGAACCAACTGGCGGACAGTTTGGCGAAGATCGGCGTGAAGAAAATTGCGATGGCCAACGGTCCGGCGCACGTGAGCTCGCACCGTCGGCGGGCTGAGATTCTCACCCAGCGGTTTGAGGTGCTGGCGGCGTTCGAAGGGCCGAGCAAGCGGGAGACCGGCCAGGCGGCGATGAAGGAGTTCGTCGCCAAGGGGATCAAGCCCGACGCATTCGTCGGGACCAACCTGTTTCTGACAATTGGGATGTTGGATGAGCTGAACATTCCGGCGATCGGACAGCAGATGTTGCCCGCGTTCGGCTGTTTCGACCAGTTGCCGTTCCACGACCTTCTGCCCATGCCGGTTGCGTGTGCGATTCAGGACATCGCCGGGTTGGCGGACGCGGTGGTGCGTGAGCTGATGCCTTTGCTCCAGCCGAATGCGCCCGAGCCGGTTCCGATGGTGGTCCCGACGCTGATGAGCTACAACCGCGCGTACCTCGCCAAAACCGGCGGGTAAGTGTCGCGGGAATTCAACGAAAAACAAAAGGCCCGCCGGGAATTCCGGCGGGCCTTTTGTTTTTACGTCAGCGCCGAGGTGGTGGAAACCGACGGGGCTTCGGCGCTTTCGTTGAGGGAGATGAGCGTTCCGGAGAAACGGACGAGCAGGAACTTGCCCGACACCGCGGTCACACTCGCCGGGATTTTGCCCCGGAGGGTGAAGGCGGTGGACTTGAGGTTGGAAAGGGTGGTTTTGAGGGGTAGGGTGGCGATTTCGATGGGGTTGGTTCCCGCGGCGTCGTCGGTGAGGAAGAGTGTGGCGGTGGCGGCGCCTTTGGCGGGGACGTTTCCGGCGTTGGTGGCGGTGAGTCGAAGGGATGCCGTGGCTCCCGGTGTGAGTGTGGTGACGGGGGTTGAGAGTGCGAAGGCGAGTCGGGTGAAAGCCGGGCCGACGAGGAGCGATCCGCCGGCGGCGGCGCGGTTATTGGAGGTGTCGACGTCGGTGGTTCCGGCGGGCATGTTGACGTCGGCTGCGACGAAGTACCGGGCGACGGAGGAGATCCCGGGGAACTTGAACTTGAGTGTGAAAGTTCTGGAGGCGCCGGGGGCGAGCCTGAGGGCGGAGGTGGATGTCTTCGCGGTGATTCCCGAGGCGTCGAGGTCGGAGAAGAGCGCGATGGTGACGGGGAACTTTCCGTTGGCGGCGAGGGTGCCTTGGTTGGAGAGCGTGATTCTGAACGTGCCGGCCTTGCCGATCAGGGCGGACCCCGAGACGGCGGTGGTGGTGGTGGTGGAGAGGTCCAAGCCATCGGCGAGGAGCTGTGTGGAGGTGAAGGTGGTTGTGGAGGAGCCGGTGATCTGGGTGGCGAGGAATCGAATCTTGCCGCCGCCGACGTCTTCGAGCTGACCTTCGGAAGAGGAGGCGAAGGATTCAAAGTCGGAGTCGGTGTCGGCGGCGGTGGCGACGCCCGGCTGGCGGACGGTCAGTACGCCCGCCGTGCCGAAGGTGGGCAGGAGCGTTCCATCGGCGCGGAGGCGAAGGAGGGACACGCCCGTTCGACCCGAGCCGACTGCGTTGGGGTCGTTGGCGGTTCGGAGGGAGACGAGTGCGCCGCCGTCGGAGGTGGGCAGCACGCTGGCGCCGCCGGCTATAATTACGCCGGGGACGGTGGAGACGACGAGGCCTTTGACGCCGAATTTTTCCGGCTTGCCGGCGAGGTTGAGCTTGAGAGTGATGGGGACGGCCGCCGACGATCCGGCGATTCGGCGGACGCCGGTGACGAATAGCGAGCCGGCGGGCCCGGCGGCGACGGCTGTGAAGGACTCGAAGTTGGAGGCGGGGGGCAGGATGAAGGTTCCGCGGTCGGCGAAGGCGAGGTCGGGGACGCCCGAGGAACTGAGCACGGTGATGAACGCGCGAGTGGTGTCTCCGGATTGCGGCGGGGTTCTCGAAGCTCCGACGATCACGATCCGCGAGTCGGGCAGGACGAACGCGGCGCGGGCGCTGTCGGAGGTCGGGGGGCGGAGCACGACGAACCCGCCGTCGCCGAAACTCGGGTCGGTGGTGGGACCGGCAAAGCGGACGACGGCGACCCGCCTGGGCTGACCGGTGATCTCCGTGTTGGCGACGACTGTGGTGGTTCCGTCGAGGCCGGGGAGCACCCGGACGACGGAGAAGTTGCCGAGGGAGGCGAAGACTTCCGCCCGGAGTACGGCGACGCCGTTTAGGCCGAACGAGGGGTCTGGCTCGCCGGAGGGGGAGAATCGCGCGAGCACCTGGTCTTTGTCGCGGGTTTCGCCGACCACCAAGAACGCCCCGTCGGGCAGGCGCGAAATCGCGCGCGCCTGGGCGAAGGGCGCGCCGGGCGGGAGCCGTCGCACGCCGTTGTCGCCGTAAGCGGAGTCGATCGAGCCGTCGGTGTTGAAGCGCAGGAGACCGAGAACGGGGCGGTTGTCGATGATCCGGGTGGTGGCGGCGTACTGGCGGGAGGTTTGGGGGTCGAAGACGGTTGCGGCGACGGTCAGCGGGGGGCCTTGGAAGGTGTTTTGGGCCGTGCCGCCCGACCCGAAGTTTGCATCGCCGCCGCCGACGCTGGGCGCGGGGCGGATGACGGCGATGCGGTTGGGGGTTGAGCGCGAGTTGTCGAATCCGTTGAGGTCGTTGGGGCTGAAGTCGACGTCGGAGGTCGGTGTAATGTTGGGGATGAACAGTTCCGAGACGACGGAGGAGAAGAAGAGATTATCCGGCTGAAGGGCCGAGGAGACGCCGAGCGGGAGGGTGAGGGTGAGGGTTTGGCCGGGTGCGACGGCGCCGATTTGGAGGAAGGCGAACTTTCCGACGACGCCTGGGTCGTTGTCTTCGCCGCCCGTTCCGCCGGGGCCGCCGGGGCCGCCGGGGCCTGGTGGGCCGGAGGGTGGAGGTGGGGGGCCGCCCGGGTTGGTGGGAGGCGGCGACTCGGCGGCGTCGTTTTTCGTCAGCGCGAAGTAAATCGTTGTCGTTGCGGGCGAGGAATCGGTTCCGGTGTTCGTCACCACCGCGGTGCCCACGATGCGCCGACCGGCTGCGACCGTTGCTAAGTCGGTGGCGAGCGACGACAGCACAAGATCAAACCCCGAGAACATCCGACGCGATTCCAAAGCCAGAATATGGTCCATCACAAAGGGCCTCCGTACCGACGTATCGGCAGGAAACGATCGCCAACACTGCGGAGCGGTCCGATCTTGACACTTGTACTTCGTTCGAGCCCCGCTTGCACCCCGCTGCGCGACCGAGTCCGGTAAGAACCTTTTACTCGATCACGAGAACATCATGCCCCTGATTGGAACTCAGTTCGAAGGCGACATACCCGCCTTCGAAGGTGAACGGCACGGCTGCGCCGCCCGGGTGACGCGTGACCTTTGTTGGCGGCGTCGCTGTTTGCGCGCGGATGGCGACCTTCAAACCAACGAGCGGGGTGGCTTCCTCGACGATGTCGAGCGTGGGCGTACGTCGCTGCGGTGCGTAGGAGACCACGTGCAGCAGCGTTCGACCCGGCCCGGTCGCCACGGACAACTCCGCGTGCGTCGGGCTTGTCGCCCGGATCAGGGGCGTCGGAAGGAGCCTCGCCAACACCGCGGCGAACAACTGCCTGATTGCATACTGGCCGTGCGTGGCGAACGACTTGAACGCATCGAACCCGAACGCCCCGGCACGCTCGGTCACCGTCACCGCCGCGAAGGTGGTGGGCGTGGCCGGCGGCGACTGATTGTGTCCGCAGAACCTGTCCCACGCCCGATCGAAGTACGGATTGACCACCCCGGCCGGCGCGACCGCCCCCGCCGCCGCCGTCAGATACAGCGTCGAGTCGTACGCGACAATGTCCGACAGCGGCGACCCCGCCACCACCGCCGGATCGAACCGCAAGAACGGCGTTTTCGACTCCGCCTCCCCCACACCCGCCACACCCGCCAGCGCACGAAGCTCGGCCGACGCCGATTTCACCGCGTTGGGCCCCGCGAGCATCAACTTTCCGCCGCCCGCCACATACGCCGACAGCCGGGCGGACACGTCGGGCGACAGTGTCACATTATCGGGAACGATCACCAGCGCGTATCGCGAGACGTCGGCCGTCGGGGCGAGGAGGTCGAACTGGAGGTTGAGTTGTTGCAGGAGTCGCACGACGCCTTCGAGGGTGCCGCCGGGCTGGATGGAGTAGTCGGCGTCGGGGTCGCGGAAGACGGCTGCTTCGGTGAGGGGGGTGGTGCCGAGGCAGACTTTTTCGCAGGCCTCGACGTGGGCGTAGGCGTCGGCGATGAGTCGGTAGGCTTCGGGGTCGAGGACGCCGCGGGGGTGGAGCTGGTCGCCGACGGAGCAGCCGCCGCCGTGGGCGATCATCTGGGATAGCTCGTACTTGAGGGCGGCGGGAGGCTTGTATCCGCCGAAGTCGGACCAGGACTTGTGGAACCGCGCGGTCATGCCGATGAAGGGCAGGCCGAAGTTCCTGGCCCAGCGGACGTTGAGGGGAAAATAGGTGTATCCCCAGCCGCCGGTGGGGAGCGCTTCGATCTCGATGTGCCGCGCGAACTTCGCCTCGGAGGCGAGGTTGGTTTTCGGGCGCGAGTTGTGCCAGACGCGGGGCAGCGAGCCGTTGAGCTTGGTGATCAGGTCGTTGTAGCGGGCCATGTATCCGACGGCGACGGAGCGGGCGTGGCGGGCGCGGTCGCGGTCGTCGGCGGGGTCGAGCCCGGCGCGCTTCATCGCGTCGACCGCCCACTTCGAGACCGACGGCTGGTCCCAGCACATGTCCAGGAAGATGCCGTCGACGGGCTTGAACTTGCCGACCACCTCGGCGATCTGCTCGGCGAGGAAGTCCGCGTAGGGCGAGGACATGTCGAGGATCTGCCACTGGAACGGGTCGTTGCCGAGCGGTTTACGGCCGACGTTCGTGCCGTCGGGGTTGCGACAGACCCATTCCGGGTGGGTGTTGGCGGCGTACTCATCGCACTGGACGGAGATGTAAATGGGCGTTTTGATCCCCCGCGAGCGGCAGGCCTCGATTTGCCCTTCGAGAAGGTGGACGTTGCGGGACAGGCCGGGGTGTCGCTCGGGGCGGGAGGTGTCGTAATAAAGGTGGCCGTGGTGGCACTTGGCGAAGAGGGTGATGGAGTTGACGTGGGCGGCTAGGAGTGCGTCGCCGAAGGCGTTGGGGTTGAAGTGGGTTCCGACATCGGGGATGGCGGGGCCGGTGTGGAAGTCGAGGTGGATCTGGCGCGTGGGGAGCAGGGGTGACATGGGGCGGCGATTATGACCGACACCGGTCGTAATTGCGAGGGGGTTGGCGGGGCTGGTAAGGTCCGCGAATGGCGAAACTGATCAACGGCGAGCATTGGCTGGATACGGGAGGCGTTCACATCAATGCACATGGCGGGGGGATGCTGCTTTACGGCGGGGTTTATCACTGGTTTGGCGAGCACAAGGTGGCGGGAGAACTGGGCAACTCGGCGCAGGTGGGCGTGGGTGTGTATACGTCCCGCGATCTTCGCCGGTGGGAGAACGGGGGGATCGCGCTGGCGGTAGCCGAGACGGCGGGGCACGACATCCAATGCGGCTGTATTCTCGAGCGGCCGAAGGTGCTGTTCTGCGCGAAGACGGGGAAGTTTGTGATGTGGTTTCACCTCGAGCCCAAGGGGCAGGGGTATGGCGGCGCGAAGGTGGGCGTCGCGGTGGCGGATCGCCCGGCGGGGCCATACGCGTTTGTCCGATCGTTCCGCCCGGACGCGGGGCACTGGCCGGTGGCGGGTACGCGGCGGGAGCTGGGCGAGACGGAGCACGGGTTGCTCGCGGGGTTGAAGCTCTGTGGTGGCCCGGTGGACGGATACCCCGCCGACATGGTGTATCGCCGCGACTTCGCGGGGGGTCAGATGTCGCGCGACCAGTCGCTGTTTCTCAACGACGACGGCGCGGCGTATCAGATCCGCGCCTCGGAGGAAAACGGGACGCTGCATATCTCACGGCTCTCGGACGACTTCCTCGGGACCTCGGGGGTGTGGGAGCGGGCGTTTCCCGGGCGGTTCCACGAGGCGCCGGCGATGTTCAAGCACGCGGGGCGGTACTACCTCTTCACCTCCGGCTGCAGCGGGTGGGATCCCAACCCCGCGCGGCCCTCAGTCGCCCCCGCGCCGCTGGGCCCGTGGACGGAACTTGGCAATCCCTGCCGCGGCACGCCCGAACAGCTCGCCACCACCTTCGACAGCCAAAGCGCCCACGTCCTCCCCGTCGCGGGAAGACCCGCAACGTTCGTCTTCATGGCGGACCGCTGGCGACCGAAGAACGCCATCGACGGCCGTTACGTCTGGCTTACCATCCACTTCGCCGCCGACGGCGCGCCGGAACTGCGGTGGGAGGATGCGTGTTCGGCGGTGGAAGATCCGATTTAGTACAACGCCTCATCCGCCCGGCGCCGCACCCGTCCGGTTCGCCTGTCGATACTGCAGCGGCGTCATCCCGTGCACCGTTCGAAACGCCGCGCACAGCCGCTTGGTCTCAGTGAACCCCGCCTGTCGGGCGACCCGCTTCACCGGCAGGTCCGTCCCCGACAGCAGCTCCGCTGCACGCTCGAGTCGAACCCGCCGAATCTCCTCGAACGGCGTCCGACCGATCGCGGACCGGAATCGCCTCTCCAACGCCCTCCGCGACAACGCCACCTGCCTCAGCAACTCCTTCACCGACATCGGCCCAGTCGATGACCTGATCAACTGAATCGCACCCGCCACCTCTCCATCTATCCCCGCCAGCACGTCCGTGCTGGCTCGCGCAGCCACAGTCCGCGGCGCAATCTCCCGCAATCCTGGAACCTCCGCACCACGCAGCATCCGGTCCAACGTCTCTGCCGCCTCGAACCCCACCCGCTCGGCTGACGTCACCACCGACGACAACCTCGGCCTGGAGATCTCGCACAACAACTCATCATTGTCCACACCCAACACCGCCAACTCCCCCGGCACGCGGATGCCCATCGCCCGCGCGTTCTCGCACACCCTCAGCCCCCAAATGTCCGTCACCGCGAACAGCCCCGTCGATTTCGGCAACGACGCCAAGAACGGCCTGACGTCCGCATCGAACCGCTGCAAGTGGTCAGCCGGGTCGTGCACCCGCGCCGCCGGAGCCAAGTACCTTTTCATCCCCTTCGCCGACACCCCGAGCGCCTCCCGAAACCCCTCCTCCCGCTCCTCCGAAAACACCTGCCCGGCGTACCCCACAAACGCAAACTGCCGAAACCCCCTCTCCAGCAAATGCACCGCCGCCATCCGCCCAACGGCACGGTGGTCCGAACACACCCTCGGAAATGTAAGCCCCCTCACCATCGACGCCACATTCACCACCGGCACCCCCGACTTTGCCAACGCAGCCGCCAACCGCCGCGACGCCACATGCGCAATAGCCCCATCCACCCCAAACAATCTATTGTTGCGTCTTCCGAGCACCTGATCCGGTGCAATGGGAGTGAGAATCCAACTCGGCCGCCCCACCGCAAACGCCGTCACCCCCCGCACAACCTTGCGACAAAACCCGATTTCGTACGTCAGCACCAATCCGATCTGCCGGACCGCACCCATAAGACACCGCCGCCCTGTGCCCCCTCTGAAACAACACAACTCCCGCATGGTGCGGGAGTTGCGAAATACTGCAGCTCGGTGGGCTCGAACCACCAACCTTCGGTTCCGTAGACCGATGCTCTATCCAATTGAGCTAGAGCTGCGCGAAAAACGGGTCGCGAATAGTCGGGGGGGTGGTGGCGGAAGTCAAGTGCGTTCCCTTGTCCTACGGGGGTTTCGAACTCAGTAATCTCGGCGGATGAAGATGATGGCCGCGATGCTCAGGACGACGAACTCAAATGCGAGGGAGGTTCCGATGACGAAGACGGCGCTGCGGCTGTCGGCGAGACTCTTTTGAACTTGCTCGGCTTCGCGGCCGCGATTTGAGCCTTGGCGGCGGCGGTCGACGTTGGTCGGCGCCGGAGTGGTGGTGGGGGGTGCAGCCGACGCGATCAAGGCCGCGTCATCGGGTTCGGCCTCGGGCTCCCACGTGTCGCCGGGGAGGTCGGCGAACTTGACGAGCGTCCGCCGCAGGAGATCGATCGTCTCGCCGTTTTTGGGTAGGGGGAGCTTGACCCACCAGATCACGTTGTAGTAGCGGGTGAGCGTCGCGAGTGTTTCCCTCTCGGCCGCCACGGATTCGATCGCCTTCTCCCGTTGAAACTCGAAGTCCTTGTTCCGCGTGGTTGCGATCATGCGGTCCCACCGGGCGACTGTGTTGTCGAGCCGTGCGATCCGATTCTGGCTGGTCTCCTTGAACGGGAGGAGGTTGACCTCGGCTGAGTTGATCGCCCAGACGACCACCCAGAGCAACATTGTGAGCAAAATCGCCGCGATCGTCGATCGTGTGATCACGCCGAACAGCACCGAGATCGAAAAGAGAAACGAGAACATCAGCAACACAATCGGCACGGCGAGGAACAGCGCCGGTTCCCAGGACCCGCCGCGGATCCCGATCACCAGGAAGCACGCCAGCGTAAACGCGAACACCTGCAGCCCGACAAACAGCAGCCCCGTCGCGTACTTCGTCAAAAACAACCTCAGCCGGGACAACGGCCGGGA